>JBBTLC010000188.1:0-5648 GCA_038068875.1 Deltaproteobacteria bacterium | reverse complement strand
CGCAGGCGATAAAGAACAGTTCTACTACGAAGTTTCGATAGTGGTAAGCGTTCCGGACGGCCTCAACAATAAAGAAAACTTTCTTGTATACGTTGAAAAAATAAAGGCCGCCAGAAAACCGAAACACCGCGCTACCCGGCCGATCATAATAGGTTTCGGCCCGGCAGGCATGTTCGCCGCTCTCGAGCTTATCGAATACGGTTTCAAACCTTTGATATTCGAAAGAGGCAAAAACATAGAAGAACGTTCCGAAGACGTCCGAAGATTTATCAAAGAAAAGACGCTGAATCCCGAATCAAACATTCAATTTGGCGAAGGTGGCGCGGGCTCGTACTCGGACGGGAAGCTGTTTTCCAGAATAAAAAATTCCGAACACATAAACAGAGCGCTGGATACGCTTATTAAATTCGGCGCGCCCGAAGAAATAGCGTATATAAGCAAGCCTCATTTGGGAACGGACGTGTTGTGCCGGATAGTCCGCAATATAAGGAACCATATCCTTGAAAGAGGCGGCGATATAAAGTACGGCTCGAAAATGACGGATATGCTTATATCAAACGATAAGGTCATTGGCGTGGTGATAAACAAGGAGGAGGAATATCTGTCTTCGAGCGTGTATCTTGCCGTGGGACATTCCGCGCGCGATACATTCGAGATGCTCCATAAAAAAGGCGTCGCCATCGAGCAGAAGCCGATTTCCGTGGGCGTCCGGGTGGAGCATCCCGCGGAAATTATCAATCTTATAAGATATGGAGATAAGTATAGAGATTTTCCCGGCATAGGAGCCGCCACCTATTCTTTCAACTACATTGACCGGAAAATAGGGAGAGGGGTGCAGACCTTTTGCATGTGCCCCGGAGGCGAAGTAATAAACGCTTCGTCTGAAAACGGCATGCTGGTGGTAAACGGCATGAGCTACTCGGGCAGGTCGTCGGCATTCTCGAATTCGGCAATTATCGTAACCTGTCATACGGATGATTACGGGTCAACCGATGCATTGGCCGGTATAGAATTTCAAAAGGACATGGAACGAAAGGCCTTTAACGCGGGAGGCGGAAGATGGGAAGTTCCGGCGCAGAATCTGACGGATTTTTTAAGCGGAAGGCCTTCCGGCATCCTGAATAAAAATTCGTTCGCAATGGACGCCGTAGCCGCTGACATGAACGAAATTTTTCCGAAATTCGTAAGCGAGGCGCTTACCTCCGCGTTTAGCGCGTGGGAAAAGGATTATCCGTTATTTGTTTCGCGTCACGCGATATTGTTAGGCGCGGAAACAAGAACTTCCGCTCCAATAAGAATCAAGCGCGACGAAAAATACGAATCAATAAATATAAAAAACCTTTATCCCATAGGCGAAGGCTCGGGCTATACAGGAGGCATAATGAGTTCGGCCGTTGACGCCATAAAGGCCGTGGAGAGTAGGTTGTCAATCAACGGCAGTCTCGATTGATTGGTTTAGGCTTGTCGTTAAATAAAGAAGATGAAACGCTCAAAATAGTAAAGGGAGTTGCTTTCGCAACCCCCTTTTTGATTTTTTGGCGTCCCCACAGGGATTCGAACCCTGGTTACCGCCGTGAAAGGGCGGTGTCCTTGGCCTCTAGACGATGGGGACTTATGAGTTAATGGTGAGCCGCCTGGGACTCGAACCCAGGACCACCTGCTTAAAAGGCAGATGCTCTACCAACTGAGCTAGCGGCTCTCAAGCGAACTTTAATTATTATCATAAAAAAACCGCTTTTGTCAAACAAAAAGCGGTTTCAGCGGCTTTCTTTAGGGACGTAATTCGCTGAAAATTGTGCTGTCAGCGCGGCTTATTTCAAAGGTTCCGGCTCGTTCGGCAATGTGACGGGCGTCCCTTCGGGAGACGCGGCGTTTTTATCGGATAAAGCGGCCGGTTCAGTGGTTTTTTCGTTCTGCGTTTCGGTTTCGCCGGCTTCTTCGGAAGCCGTGGCAGGGGACGTGACTTCTTCGAAGTCAGGCGGCACGATGCCGCGCTTTACCATTATGGTGTATATTAACTCCGAGCGTTTTTCGACGTAACGCTGGTCGCCCGTGGGGTCGTATTTTCTCGGATTCGGCAGGACGGCGGCGAGCCTCGCGGCCTCAATCGGCGTCAGGTCCGATGCGGATTTTCCGAACCAGCGGCGCGACGCGGCCTCGGCTCCGAATATCCCGTCGCCCCATTCCGCGACATTGAGATAAAGTTCGAGGATTCTTTTTTTGGAAAGTGTTTGCTCCATGCGCCACGTTATGACGGCCTCCCTGAATTTTCTAAAGGGGTTTTTGGAAGGGGATAGGTAGAGGTTTTTCGACAATTGCTGGCTTATGGTCGAGCCGCCGGACCGAAACTTCATGGAGGAGATGTTCTTTTCCATTGCCTCTATCATGCCTTCGTAGTCGAAGCCCTCGTGCTCCCAGAAGTTGTCGTCCTCTGCTATGAGCACGGCCTTTATGAGATACGGCGACACGGAAGAAAGAGGCGTCCATTCCTGCGTGATACGTCTTTTTATCTTTTTGTCCGCCCATTCCTTTTCTCTAAGCTCCATCATGGCTGTTTTTCCGGGGCGGGTTTTCTTGAGTTTTTTTACGTCAGGCAGGGTAAGGGCGAAGACGCCGATAAGTACTCCGGTAACGGCGATAATTGTCATGACGCGGCGTTTTGTGACAAACGGCGCGGCTGAAAAGCCGCTTAACCAATCGCGTAAACCGCGCAGTATCTGCTTCATTGTTTACGGTTTAAGACGTCGAGCATTTCGT
The DNA here is from genome assembly GCA_038068875.1 of Deltaproteobacteria bacterium. GTDB lineage: Bacteria > Desulfobacterota > GWC2-55-46 > GWC2-55-46 > DRQE01 > JBBTLC01. The sequence goes on along the minus strand of JBBTLC010000188.1, from coordinate 2,891 downwards.
CTTGGATAAGGCCGTTCGAGGCGAGCACGTTGCCCGAATATATGGTGAAGGGTTGGTTTTCGAATCCGCTTACGATTCCCCCTGCCTCGCGCACTATCAGGGACGCGGCCGCGACGTCCCACGGCTTGAGCTTCATTTCCCAAAACCCGTCGAATCTTCCGCAAGCGACGTATGAGAGGTCTAAGGCCGCGCTCCCGGCGCGTCTTATGGCCTGAGCCTTTATCGCGAAGCGGGAGAAGTTGTCGATATTGTTTTCCGAGGACGTCCTTACGTCGTACGGAAATCCGGTGGCGAGGAGGCTTCGGTCGAGTTTTGAAATGGAAGATACCTTTATCCGTTGTCCGTTCAAGAACGCGCCGTTTCCTTTTTCGGCAGTGAAAAGTTCATCGCGAGTCGGGTCGTAAACAGCCCCGAAAGTTATCTCGCCCTTTTCCTCGAACGCGATTGACACGCAAAAAATCGGAAACCCGTGGGCGTAGTTTGTCGTGCCGTCCAGAGGGTCTATTATCCAGCGATAAGGCGAGTCCGAGACGACCTCCGCGCTTTCTTCGGTAAGTATGCCGTGATCCGGGAAGTCGCGCCTTATGGAGCTTATGATGAGTTCTTCGGCCTTCCTGTCCATCTCGGTTACTATGTCCACCGAGCCTTTGAACTCTATGGTGCGCTTTCCGCCGAGGTTTTCCTTCAAGAGAAGCCCGGCTTCGCGCGCCATTTTAATTGCCTTATTTTTTACGTTCATTAATCCCCGCAAAATCAAAAAGCCGGCAGAACCGGCTTTGGTATTTGGTATGAGAAAATTTTATCTAAGACGCGCCGGGACATCCGCCGCATTCCGGCTTTGAGGGAGCCGCTTTGCACACGGCCGGTTTTTCGGACTCCTTCGCGGGCTTTTCCTTTTTGGCGTAATCGGTCTGATACCAGCCGCTTCCCTTCAAGTGGAAGGCTGATTGAGAGATGAGTTTTTCAACCGCGCCGTTGCAGTGGACGCACTTTTTGAGAGGCTTGTCCGAAAATTTTTGGACAGCCTCGAAAACCTTTTTGCATTTTTTGCATTTGTATTCGTATATAGGCATATATCGTTACTCCTCCCCATTTCAAAATCTCAACCATATATATTTTATGGACATATACGGTGGTTGTCAAATGTTTCGTTTGTGGTTCCGTCTTGCTAATACTCGACCTCTTTCAGGAATAACCCTTGCGGAGGGGCTGTAAGAGAGGCCTTTCGCCTGTCTTTGGCCTCGATTATCTCCGGTATGTCGTCGAGCGAGATTTTTCCCCGTCCGAGGGTAACGAGGGTTCCGGTCAGTATCCTTACCATGTGTCTCAGGAATGCAGTGCCTTTTACGCGAAACTCTATGAAATCGTTGTCCGCTCTTTCGACTGTAAAAGAAGAAATCTCTCTTACAGGGTGGTTCGCGTCGCATTCAGCCGAGCGGAAGGATGAAAAATCCTTCTCGCCTATGAAGAACTCCGCGCCCTTTTTCATGAGTTCCACGTCAAGAGGGTGGTGCACGCTCCAGCAAAGGTTTCTCATGACTGCGGAGCGGTGTTTGCCGTTATAAATTCTGTATAAGTAGGTCTTAGCCTTGGAGTCGCGCCTCGCGTCGAAGTCTTCCGGCATCTCAGTCGCTTCTCTTATTGCTATATCAGGCGGAAGAAAAAAGTTAAGGGATATCTCCATTTTACCGGCAGGCATATTGGAATCCGTCCTGAAGTTCGCTACCTGAGCCATGGCGTGAACGCCTGCGTCCGTGCGGGACGCGCCGACTATTTTTGTCTCGACGCCTGTCAAGGTTTTTATCGCCTTTGCCAGCTCTCCTTGCACGGTCGGGAGAGTTGACTGTATCTGCCATCCTGAGTAGGCGCTTCCGTCGTACTCCAAAACGAGTTTTATGTTGCGCATAGTGGAAGTATCGGCAGGTTGCGGAAAAAGTATCAACTTAGCCGTCATTGCGAGCGAAGCGAAGCAATCTCAAGCCGTTTTCCCCCTCACCCTACCCTCTCCCACGAGGGGAGAGGGAAAAGAAACAAAAGAGCGAAGCAGGGCGCTGCATTATAGGTATTTCTTTATGAGGACTTCCGCTATTTGCACGGCGTTCAAGGCCGCGCCTTTGCGGATGTTATCGGCGACTATCCACATGTTTATGCCGTTAGGCACGGTGTCGTCCCTCCTAATCCTTCCGACAAGGGTTTCGTCAATGCCCGCGCAGTCGAGCGGCATGGGGTAAACGCCTTTTTCAGGGTCGTCAACTAATTTTATTCCGGGAGCCTTCTTTAAAAGGGCCTTTACTTCTTCGGCTGAAATCTTCTTTTCTGTCTCGATATTCACGCATTCCGAGTGGCCTATGAAGACAGGCACCCTCACGGCAGTGGCGGTTATTTTTATCGAGTCGTCTCCCATAATCTTTTTCGTCTCGTTCACCATCTTCATCTCTTCTTTTGTATAGCCGTTCGGAAGAAACTTGTCTATCTGGGGGATGCAGTTAAAGGCTATCTGATGTTGGAAGATTTTTTTTTCGGGCGATTTCATGTTGAACAGCAAGCGCACCTGATTCGACAGTTCGTCCATTGCCTCGCGCCCGGCCCCTGAAACGGATTGATAGGTGGAGACGACGATTCTTTTTATCCTGAATTTGTCGTGTATGGGCTTTAAGGCAACCACCATCTGAATGGTCGAGCAGTTTGGGTTCGCGATGATATTTTTCTTTTTATATTCGCCTATTGCTTCGGGATTTACCTCAGGCACCACGAGAGGCACGTCCGGGTCCATTCTGAAGTGAGACGTGTTATCAATGACAACGCACCCGGCTTTAGCGGCCTTCGGGGCGTAGATGGCCGATACGCTTGCCCCGGGCGAGAAAAGTCCTATGTCAATTCCCTCGAAGGTC
>JBBTLC010000187.1:0-3834 GCA_038068875.1 Deltaproteobacteria bacterium | reverse complement strand
GGCTCAAGAAAGAATTGAACGTAGTAACCAAGATGGGCTTTTCCGGATATTTCCTCATAGTGAACGATTTTATAGAGTACGCGAAAAGCAGACACATACCCGTTGGACCGGGAAGAGGCTCGGCCGCGGGAAGCCTCGTCGCTTATTCGCTCGGCATAACCAATCTCGACCCCATCCGATACAGCCTGCTTTTCGAGAGGTTTTTGAATCCCGACAGGATTAGCCTTCCCGATATTGACATAGACTTCTGCTTCGAGGGAAGGGACGAGGTCATAAAATACGTAACGGACAAGTACGGAAGCCAAAACGTAAGCCAGATAATAACCTTCGGACAGATGAAGGCCAAGGCAGTCATAAGGGACGTCGGGAGAGTCCTCGACATGCCTTATTCCGAGGTTGATAAAATCGCGAAACTCGTGCCGAACGAATTAGACATTACGATTGAAAAGGCAATTAAGGACGAGCCGAGGCTCAAGAAACTCTGCGACGAAGACCCGAAGGTGAAAGAGCTTATGACCTTTGCCAAGGCCTTGGAAGGCATGCCGAGGCACGCCTCGACCCACGCCGCCGGGGTTGTGATATCCAATAAGCCGCTCGTTGATTACCTTCCTCTTTACAAGGGGCCGAAAGAAAATATCGTAACGACCCAGTTCACCATGGAGGACGTTGAAAAAATCGGACTCGTCAAATTCGATTTCCTCGGCATCAAGACCCTTACCCTCATGGATAAGGCGGTAAAGGCGATAAAGAAAAACAGGAATATCGGCATAGACATCGAAAACCTCCCGCTTGCGGACAAGGACACGTATAAACTCATAGCCTCAGGCAACACTAACGGCGTGTTCCAGCTCGAAAGCAGCGGTCTTAAAGAACTCCTTAAGAAACTCAAGCCCGAGAGCTTCGAGGATATTATCGCGGCCGTCGCTCTTTACAGGCCCGGCCCTCTCCAGAGCGGCATGATGGATGATTTCATAAAAAGAAAGCAGGGACTTACTAAGATAACGTATGAAACCCCGGAACTTAAGGCCATACTTGAAACCACCTACGGGGTCATGGTCTATCAGGAACAGGTCATGGAGATATCTAAAGTACTGGCCGGGTTCACTCCCGGAGAGGCCGACGTCTTAAGGAAGGCCATGGGCAAGAAGGTTCCCGAGGTCATGCTCGATCAGAGGGAGAGGTTTCTGTCGGGCGCCAAGGATAAGAAGATTCCGCAGAAAAAGGCCGAGAAGATTTTCGACCTCATGGCCAAGTTCGCGGGTTACGGATTCAACAAGAGCCACAGCGCGGCCTACGCCTTGATAGCGTTCCAGACGGCTTATCTCAAGGCCCATTACGCCCCCGAGTTCATGAGCGCGCTCCTTACGATAAACATGGGAGATACGGACAAGGTCATGAAGTACATAGGCGAGTGCAGGGATTCCGGCATAAAGATACTGCCGCCGGATTTGAACGAAAGCTCGATGGACTTCACCGTGGCCGGAGACACGATAAGGTTCGGGCTCGCGGCCGTTAAAAACGTTGGCGCTGCCGCGATAGAGGCGATAATCGAGGCGAGGGCAACCGGGAAATTCTCTTCGTTCGACGATTTCGCGGCCCGGGTGGATTTGAGAAGGGCCAACAAGAAGGTCGTGGAAAGCCTCATAAAGTGCGGCGCGTTCGACTTTACCGGCATTACGAGGGCGGGGCTTATCGAGATTTCCGGCTCGGCTACGATGAAGCAGGAAGATAAAAACCAGACGTCCATATTCGACGTCCTCTCCGCTGGCGGCGTTTTGGTGAAGGGAACGAAGGCCTTGCCAAAGGCAATCGAGGAGTGGCCGGAAAAGACGCTTCTTTCTTTTGAGAAGGAGACCCTCGGATTCTACATAACGTCCCACCCTCTCGCCTCGCGTAAAAAAGAGATGACGCTCTACTCATCCGACACCACCGAAAGCGTGCGCGACAGAAAAACCGGAGACGAGACCGCGATAGCCGGAATAGTCACGGAGTTGCGCGAGACCATGACGAAAAAGGGCTCCAAGATGGCCTTTGTCCGGATAGAGGATTTGCACGGCGGGGTCGAGGTCATAGTTTTTTCAGACCTCTACAACGGCGCGAGGGACATACTTGGAGGTGAAAATCCTCTTCTCGTGGTCGGGAGGGTCGAGAGGGACGCCTTGGCCGAAGTTAAGGAAGGGGACGAATCGGAAAATTGCAAGATTATAGCGACCGACATAATGCTCCTCGAGGACGCGAAGAAAAGACGTCCTAAAAAAACTCACATACTCGCGCCGGTTGATTCCATAAAAGAAGAGACGTTCAAGACATTAAAGGACGTGCTTTTGAAGAATCCCGGCCCTTCGATGGTTTTTCTGCATCTTTTGTATCCCGACAAGAGGGAGGTTGTTTTAAGCCTTCCCGACGAGTTGAGCATAGACCCGCAGGACGAGGCGCTGGGCAGGATAAAGGAACTCATGCCGGGAACCGAAATCAGGATAGTATAGAGGAGATTGAAAAATTTTCATTTTGTCACCCTGAACTTGATTCAGGGTCTGTCTTTATCATTTCTATTTCGAAACGAGATGCTGAAACGAGTTCAGCATGACACAACAACGAGGCAAAGACGATGGCGAGAAAATATCTGGATTTCGAAAAACCCATAGAGCAATTAGACCTCCGGATTGAGGAGCTTAAGTTGGCCTCGCCGGATTGGGCTGTTTTATACGCGGACGAGATTAGGAGAATCGAGCGCAAGACCGACGACCTCATAAAGAATATCTACGCGAATCTTACCCCGTGGCAGATAACCCAGACGGCGCGTCATCCCGGACGTCCCTACACGCTCGACTATATTCAAAGGGTATTCGACGAGTTCGTGGAGCTTCACGGCGACCGCCTATATAAGGACGACCCGGCGATTGTCGGCGGGCTCGGCCGAATTGACAATACGTCCGTTGTATTCATAGGCCACCAAAAAGGCCGTAATACGAAGGAGCGGGTATTCAGGAACTACGGCATGCCGCACCCGGAAGGCTACAGAAAGGCATTGAGGCTCATGGAACTCGCGGAGCGTTTTAAAAGGCCGGTCGTAACCTTTATAGACACCCCCGGCGCGGCCCCGGACATAGAGGCCGAGGAGAGGGGACAGGCCGAGGCCATAGCGAGAAACCTCCTTACCATGGCGAGGCTCAAGGTGCCGATAGTGAGCGTTGTCATAGGCGAGGGAGGAAGCGGAGGAGCCTTGGCCATAGCCGTCGCTGACAGGATTTTAATGCTCGAATACTCAACTTACTCCGTCATATCGCCGGAAGGGTGCGCCGCCATACTCTGGAAGGACGGCACCAAGGCCCCTCTTGCGGCCAAGGCTTTAAAGATGAGTTCAAAGGAATTGCTTGGCAAAGGGCTTGTGGACGGCATAGTGAAAGAACCCTTGGGGGGCGCGCACAGGGACTTTGACGCGGCGGCGAGGACTCTCAGGGAGGCGATTTTGAACGCGCTTAACGATTTATCGAACATTTCTTCCGACAAGATCGTTTCCCTTCGTTACGGCAAATTCAGGAAGATGGGAGTTTTCAGGGAACGATCTTCTTGACGCTTTCGCTTCGGGATACCGTTACCTAATCCGCCATGAAAAGACTTATTTCCAAACGCTTTTATAGCGATGTTTTTCTTACCCATGCCCGGGCACGTCTATGCGTGGCTTTGCGCGAGTCGTTCAGGGAAGGGTACGGGTTTAGTGAATTCAAAAAGGACGCCATAGCCGGCATCATAGTCGGCATCGTCGCCCTTCCGCTCTCGATGGCGCTTGCCATCGCCACAGGCCTTCCCCCGGAATACGGCATATATACCTCG
>JBBTLC010000186.1:0-8985 GCA_038068875.1 Deltaproteobacteria bacterium | reverse complement strand
GAAGATTTGCCGGTTCGCCGTGGATAACGGCTACAAGATAGTTCTCTGCAAAGAGCAAAACTTCTATCCTGACATTACATTCATTGATAAGAAAGGCAACAAGTTTGCGGTTGATATGAAAACCACTTATCGAAAAAACGGGAAAGACGTGAACGGCATGACTCTCGGCGCGTTTACCGGATACTTCAGGGACAGAAAAAGCAAAAAGAACATCACAATTCCATACGATGAATATACCGGACATTTTGTCCTCGGCGTAATCTATTCGAGGACTGATAAAAATCTTGACGAGAGAAAGATGCACAAATTGAGCGACCTGCATAACATCACATCCGTCATTAGAGACTTTACCTTTTTTGTCCAAGAAAAATATCAAATAGCCGCCGACCGGCCCGGTAGCGGTAATACAAAAAATATCGGGTCTGTTACGCGAATTGACGCGCTAACGCAAGGGAACGGGCCGTTTGCCGAACTCGGCGAGGATGTTTTTGACGACTACTGGATGTATTATCTCACGAAGGACATGGCAAGGGCAGTTGATTTAAAAGGATCTCCATACAGAAATCTGAAAGAATACAAGGAATACAAAAAATTACGCAAATGAAAACACTCAGAACAAATAATACATTGGGGCGGCAAACAACCCTGTTTGAAGCCGAACCAACGTTCCCTTCCACAAGGTTTCAGGGGAGCAAGTTAAAAATAATTGATTGGATATGGTCGGCCATGGAAGGCCTGAATTTCAACACAGCCCTTGATGCCTTCGGCGGCACAGGCTGTGTTGCTTACATGCTAAAACAAAAAGGAAAGAAAGTTACATATAACGACGCGTTGAAATTCAACCGGCACATAGGGCTTGCGTTAATCGAAAACGACTGCGTCAAACTTACCGAAAAAGATACCGAATTCCTGCTGACAAGGCATGACAAAATCAAATACCCTGCCTTTGTTTACGATACGTTCAAGAATATTTATTTTACGGACGAAGAAAATAGATGGATAGACATGGTTGTAACAAATATCAATTCTCTTGACGGCATTTACAAGAAATCGCTTGCCTACTTCGCTCTATTCCAATCGTGCATTATCAAAAGGCCGTACAACCTTTTTCACAGAAAAAATCTTTACGTGCGATTATCGGACGTGAAGCGGAATTTCGGGAATAAAACCACATGGGACACTCCCTTTAACGTCCACTTCGAAAAATTCGCCGGCGAAGCGAATGCGGCCGTCTTTTCCAATGGGCAGGAAAATACAGCCATGAATTCGGATATTTTTGATGTTAAAGACGATTACGACCTTGTCTATATAGACACCCCTTATATTTCGCAAAAAGGCGGCGGGGTTGATTACCATGATTTCTACCATTTTCTGGAAGGTTTGGTTAATTATCAGACTTGGGGCGACATGATTGCCTATGACACCAAACATAAACGCTTAAAAAACACCGGCTCTCCTTGGACCGATAAAAACAGCATACATTTAGCCTTTGACAAATTATTCGAAAAATTCAAGAATAGTATCTTAGTGGTTTCTTACAGGTCTGACGGGATTCCGACTGTCGAGGAATTGATAAAACTGCTTAAAAAATATAAGAACGACGTTAAAGAAATGCAAAGAAAAAGCTATAAATACGCATTAAGCTCTAATCATACTGAAGAGGTCTTGCTTGTAGGTAAATAACCTTGGCTAACATTCGCGCGTTCATAGCCATAGAGATACCGGAGGAAATAAAAAAAGAGATTTCCTCTATTCAGAACGAACTTAAAAAGAGTCTGGGCAAGGTATCTAATATATCGTGGGCGCGGCCCGAAACAACGCACCTTACCCTTAAATTCCTCGGAGACGTTCCCGAGGAAAAGATAAAGACGATAGAAGAGGCGTTAAGGCTTTCGGCAAGAGGGATAAAGACCTTTAACATTTCCATAACCGGGATAGGCGGATTTCCGAACCTCGAAAACCCAAGGGTTCTTTGGGCCGGAACCTTCGAAAGCGCGGAGCTTAAAAACCTCCACGCCGCCATAGAAGGCTCTCTTTACGCCATTGGATTCGAGAAGGACGAAAAACCTTTCAGTCCGCACCTTACGCTCGCGAGGATTAAGAGTCCCTTTGAGGGTAAAAAACTTTCAAAGGCGATAAAGGAACTTGAAACGGACGGGGTACCCATCCGAAGGATTGGTCGGGCGGATTTTATTGCCGATTCCGTGATATTATTCAAAAGCGAACTAGATTCAAAAGGGGCCGCGCATACGCTGATTGCGAAGATAATTCTTGGATGACGCATTTAAATACGCAACCTGAAAAATAAGAGTCCCGTTGATGGGGGAAATTTTAAAAACCATAAAGAAACTTGGAACAGACATCAAGTTGGATGACGCATTTAAATACACAACCTAAAGATTAAGAGTCCCGTTGATGGAGGAAAACTTTCAAAAGCCATAAATAAACTTGAAACGAACGTCAAGTTGGATGACTTATTTAAATACGCAACCTGAGGATTAAGAGTCCCGTTGATGGGGGAAATTTTAAAAACCATAAAGAAACTTGGAACGGACATCAAGTTGAATGACACGTTTAAATACACAACCTAAAGAAGGAGGCCGTTAATGTCCACGCAACCGGGTCAGGAAAAGAACAAGGCGATAGAGCTGGCGATAGGCCAGATAGAAAAGCAGTTCGGAAAAGGCTCCATAATGCGGCTCGGTAAAGGCGTTCTCTTATCGGACGTCTCGGTAATACCGACCGGCTCGCCCGCGATAGACGTGGCGCTCGGAGTGGGCGGAGTGCCGAGGGGCAGGGTCGTCGAGATATTCGGGCCGGAGTCTTCCGGCAAGACAACCTTGACGCTCCACATAATAGCCGAGGTGCAAAAGCAGGGAGGCACGGCCGCGTTTATCGACGCCGAACACGCACTTGACATCGAATACGCCAAGAAACTCAAGGTAAACACCGAAGACCTTCTCCTCTCCCAGCCCGACACCGGAGAGCAGGCCCTGGAGATCGCCGACATGCTCATCAGAAGCGGCGCGGTGGACTTAATCGTCATAGACTCGGTCGCGGCGCTCGTTCCGAGGGCCGAACTTGAAGGCGAGATGGGGGATTCTCACATGGGACTTCACGCGAGACTCATGAGCCAGGCCCTCCGGAAACTTACGGCCAACATAAGCAAAAGCGGGACCTGCATGATATTCATAAACCAGATACGTCACAAGATAGGCGTGATGTTCGGAAGCCCCGAAACCACCACCGGCGGAAACGCCCTCAAGTTCTACGCCTCCGTAAGGCTGGACATAAGGAGGATATCGTCGATAAAGTCCGGGGACGTCGTCATAGGCAACAGGACCAGGGTCAGGGTCGTTAAAAATAAAATCGCCCCGCCCTTCAAAGAGGCGGAGTTCGACATACTCTACGACGAGGGGATATCGAGAGAGGGAGACTTAATAGACCTCGGCGTAAAAGCCGAAATCGTCGAGAAAAGCGGCTCGTGGTTCGCCTACAACGGCGAGAGGATAGGGCAGGGAAGAGAAGCCGCGAGGGTGTATCTCAAGGAACATCCGAAGATCACGGCCGACCTCGAGGAAAAAATCCGCCAGAGCTTCGGCATGAAGAAAAAAGAAGAAAAAGAAGAAAAGAAAGAAGAAAAGAAAAAGAAGGAGGACTGAAGAAAATGGCGATAGATCTCGTAGCGGTGCTTAATTTTGCCGTAAAGGAAGGGGCGTCCGACGTGCATATTAAGGCCGGATTGCCTCCGATATTAAGGATACACGGGGCGCTCATGCCGATTAAAAACCACCCGAGGGTCGCCCCGGACGAAGTGTCCCAGTGCGCCATGCAACTCATGAACGAGCGGCAGACGGAAACCTTCCGCACCATGCAACAGGTGGACATCGCCTACAGCGTGCCGGGCCTCGGAAGATTCAGGGTAAACGCCTTCCAGCAAAGAGGCGCCGTCGGAATAGTCCTGCGCGTCATACCCATGGTCATAAAGACGTTCGAGGAACTGCACCTGCCGAGGGTTTTGGAAAAACTCTCAACCGAGGTCAGGGGGCTTATACTCGTAACAGGCATCACGGGAAGCGGAAAATCCACCACCCTCGCCTCCATATTAGACCATATCAACAATAACCACTCGGCCCACATCATATCGGTCGAAGACCCGATTGAGTTCCTTCACAGGGACAAGAAATGCATCATAAACCAGAGGGAGATAGGCGTTGACGCGAGGAGTTTCTCCGAGGCCCTGCGCGGCGCGCTCCGGCAGGACCCGGACGTCATAATGGTCGGCGAGATGAGGGACATGGAAACAATAGAGATAGCGCTGACCGCGGCTGAAACCGGCCACCTCGTTCTCTCGACCCTCCATACCATAGACGCCATGGAAACCGTAAACAGGATAGTCTCCGTGTTCCCTCCTTACCAGCAAAAGCAGATAAGGATACAATTGGCGGGCGTCATAAAGGGCATTATCTGCCAGAGGTTACTGCCGACAAAAGACGGCAAAGGCAGGGTGCCGGCCATCGAGGTGCTCGTATCCACGTCGAGGGTCAGGGAATGCATAGAAGACAAGGAAAAGACAAAGGAGATTCCCGACGCCATATCCAAGGGCTACACGACGTACGGAATGCAGACCTTCGACCAATCTCTCCTTTACCTCCTGCATAAAGATCTAATCAGCTACGATGAGGCATTGAGACAAGCAACCAATCCCGACGACTTCGTGCTCAAGGTTAAAGGCATTACCGATACGGGCGACGGGGCATGGAAGGATATGGCTGCCGAAAAGCAAACTCCGTCGCAAAAACCCATGCCCGGCGGCGGTGGCGGCAACATAGAAAGATTTTAAGAATAGCGCATCGGGTGCGGACGGCCGCATGAAAAGAAACGGGAAAGAAGAAAACCGCGCGAGCGGCGGAATAAAGGTTACCCCCTTTCACAAAGGGGGGTCAGGGGGGATTAAAGAGGCCGCGCTCCGGCTTCTGTCGTTCAGGGCGCATACGGAGAAAGAACTCCGGAGGAAGCTCGCTAAAAGGGGATTTTCCGCCATCGAGACAGCCGCGATAACCGAAGAACTCAAAAAACTCGGATACTTGGACGACAGGATTTTCTCGAAAAATCTCGCCGTATCGAGAAGCAAGAATAAAAACTGGGGCAGCGGGAAGATAGCGTCCGAACTCAGGAATAAAGGCGTCGAACGCGAACTCATAAAAGAGGCCATAGCCGGGCTCGGCCCGGAAGAAGAAAATGCCTCGGCGAAAAACGCCATTGAAAAATGGCGCGCCGCGAGGCGGCTTAAGCGGCCACTTCGAAAAGACGATCTCGTTCGGGCAATAAGGCATCTTTGCGCGAGAGGGTTTTCTCATGCCGTCGCGCTCCGCGCGGCCGGACAAACGAACGACGACGCAGGAAAAGACGGATTCGAGGATTTCAACGATGAAAGCGAATGACATAAGAAAAAAATTCCTTAAGTACTTCTCGGACAACGGCCACGAGACCGTTCCGTCGTCCGGCCTTATACCAGAGGGAGATCCGACGCTTCTTTTCACGAACGCCGGCATGGTGCAGTTCAAGAAGGTATTCCTCGGCGAAGACAAACGCCCCTACTCGCGGGCCGCGAGCTGCCAGAAGTGCATGCGCGCCGGAGGCAAGCACAACGACCTCGAAAACGTCGGGCAGACTACCCGGCACCACACGTTCTTCGAGATGCTCGGCAACTTCTCCTTCGGAGACTACTTCAAGGAACGCGCCATAGAGTTCGCGTGGGAACTCCTTACGGTAGAGTTCAAGATTCCGGCCGATAAACTCTGGGTAACGGTCTATGAAGAAGACGACGAGGCGGAAAAGATATGGAACAAAAAGATAAAGGTTCCGAAGGACAGAATTAAAAGACTCGGCGAAAAGGACAACTTCTGGAGCATGGGTGATACCGGCCCCTGCGGCCCGTGCTCGGAGATACTCATAGACCAAGGCGCGCACATAGGTTGCCTAAGACCGACGTGCGGCGTCGGGTGCGACTGCGACAGGTTTCTCGAATTATGGAACCTCGTCTTCATGCAATACGACAGAAACTCCAAGGGAGAACTCGCTCCTCTTCCGAAACCGAGCATCGATACGGGCATGGGGCTTGAACGGATAAGCTCGATACTGCAGGGAAAAACCAGCAACTACGATACCGACCTCTTCGCCCCGATAATAAAACGCATCGAAGAAGTGTCCGGCGCGAAATACGGAACTTCGCCGGGAAACGACGTCTCTATACGCGCCATAGCCGACCACTCGAGGGTTGTGCCTTTTCTCGTAAGCGAAGGCGTCGTGCCGTCCAACGAAGGAAGGGGCTACGTCTTAAGGCGCGTCATAAGGCGCGCCGCGCGCCACGGCAGGATTCTCGGCATAAAAGAACCGTTCCTCCACAAACTCGTCGGAGCGGCGATTGACACGATGAAAGAGCCCTATCCCGAACTCGTGAGAAGCTCGGACATAATAACGCGGGCAACACTGGGCGAAGAAGAGAGATTCTTCGAAACCCTCGAACGCGGGCTATCGATACTCGAAGAAGAAGTCTCCGACATGAAAAAATCCCATACATTCGTCATACCGGGCTCTCTCGCCTTCAAACTCTACGACACGTACGGATTCCCGATTGACCTTACGGCCGACATCGTAAAGGCCGAAGGCATCAAGGTGGACGAAGAGGGCTTCATAACCGAGATGGAGCTTCAGCGCGAAAAGGCGCGTAAGGCGTGGAAAGGCGCGGCTCACGGCATTGATGCCGGCTTCAGGCATCTTATCGAGGCAGGGCTTAAATCCTCCTTCGTCGGCTACCACATGGATGTAACGTCTTCGAAGGTAATCCACATGTCAAAGAAAGGGGTTGCGATCGATATCGCCGAAGCAGGCGACGAGGTAGACATAGTAACCGAAGAGACCCCGTTTTACGGGGAGTCCGGAGGCCAGAGCGGAGACACCGGAACAATCGTCGCCAAGGGCGTAACGCTTAAGGTCATTGACACGCAAAAACCCTCCCCCGAACTCATCGTTCACAACTGCAAGGTGATAGAGGGAACGATAAAAACAGGGGACCAGGCGGAGCTTATCCCGGACATCGAGCAAAGACGCAGGACAAGGGCAAACCACACGGCCACGCACGTCCTTCACGCCCTCTTGAGGGAGACGCTCGGCAAGCACGTCAGGCAGGCGGGCTCCCTCGTAACGCCGGAGGGACTGCGTTTCGACTTCAACCACTTCGAATCGCTTTCCGAGGATGCCTTGCGTTCCATAGAAGAAAAGGCGAATAAAATAATAAGGGACAATATCGCGGTTTCAACCGAAGTCCTGCCTTACGAAAAGGCGGTAGAAAAAGGCGCCCTCGCTTTCTTCGGCGAAAAATACGGCGGAATCGTGAGAATGGTCGAGGTGAGCGGCGTGAGCAAGGAACTCTGCGGCGGCACTCACGCATTCTCGACCGGAGAACTCGGGCTCGTAAAGATAACATCCGAGGCAAGCGTGGCGGCCGGGGTAAGACGCATCGAGGCCATTACCGGAGAAAACGCTCTCAGGGCGTTTATTCGTTCCGAAGGCATTTTAAAAGAAAGCGCCGCTCTTCTTAAGGCATCACCGGAAGAGGTTACGCAAAAAATCAAGAAACTCGTCGAATACCAAAAAGAACTCGAAAAAGAAATCCATTCACTGAAACAAGGCGAAAAACTCGGCATGGCCGGCAAACTCTTAGACAACATAAAGGAGATAAAGGGAATCAAAACCCTCGCCGTCGAGGTCTCTGTCAAAGACCCGAAAGAGCTTCGCGCCATGGCCGACGCGATAAGGACCAAGCTCGGAAGCGGAGTGGTGTTTCTCATAAGCGAAGAAGACGGAAAAGTGAACGCCCTCGTTGCCGTGACAAAAGACCTTACGAAGAGGTTCAACGCCGCAGAATTAATAAAGAGAGTCGCGCCGATTATCGGAGGCCGCGGCGGCGGAAAAGAAGACCTGGCTCAGGCAGGAGGCTTGATTACGGGAAAAACAAAAGAGGCCTTGCAAGAAGCAATTAAGGCAATCGAAGAAATGTCCTCGAAGGAGTGAGTGTTCTGTCATTGCGAGTCCTGAAACAACCCTTCGGCAAGCTCAGGGCAAGGTTCAAGGCAGACTTCGCGAAGCAATCATATAATCCCTTTCCCCCTCACCCTACCCTCTCCCACAAGTGGAGAGGAAGAAAAAAACAAAACCCCAAATTCTGTCATTGCGAGTCCGCCATTATTATTGGCGGACAAAGCAATCTCGTCTTCAATGCCGCTGACGGCGAAGGATTCTTTATCTTCCGGCTTTGGATTCTTTTTTGAGGAGATTCAGGTACATCGAGGCGAGTTTGTTATTCGGGTCTTTGGTAATGACCTTCATCCACTCCGTACGCGCCCTCTCGGGCTGGCCCATGGTAAAATAGGTTATGCCGAGTTGCACCCTCGCGTTAAGATAATCGGGATTCAGGTTTACCGCTTCGTCCAATATCTGAACGGATTTATTATAGTCCTTCATGTCCCTGTAAACTACGCCCAAGTGAGTCCTTATGTCCTCGAACTCAGGCCTCATCTGTAAACCCTTCCGGTACTCGTCCGCCGCCTCTTTGTAAAGGCCCAAGTCCTTATAGATGTTGCCGAGTTCGGCGTGCATGTTGGCGAGTCTGGCCTTCACGTAAGGGTCGAGATAAGAACCCTTGGCGATTCCGGCGGATTCCTTGGCCATCGAGTAAAGCTTTTCGGCCTTGTCGTATTCCCTGAGTTCGTTGTATATGACGGAAAGGTTCAAAGACGCCTCGGTGTAACGCGGGTTCAGCTCTATGGCCTTCTCGAAGCACCCTACCGCGTCCTTAACCCTGCCGGCGTCGTAATAGATAAGACCGAGCATGTTGAAAACGTCGGGGAAAAGTTTTTTCTCGTTCACTACCGCGTCGAGATGCTTTAAGGCGCCCTTGTAATCCCCTTCCTTGAACGCCCT
>JBBTLC010000185.1:0-5650 GCA_038068875.1 Deltaproteobacteria bacterium | reverse complement strand
CAAGGACCTTGTTGCCTTGACTTTTCAGCCTATTTTGTTAAAATTTCAAATCCATGGCAAGCGACGAGACAAAATGGAAGCAGGGTTTTTTCGACAAGGTCGAGCAAATAAAGCTCAAAGACCCTCTCTCTTACGTATTGGGCTCGCAGACCGAAGGCGAGCCTTTTGTTTTCACCTATAAAGACGCGGTAAAGCTGGCCGGACACTCCTGCCCGGCTGTTTCAGGCGCGTACAAACTTACGATAAAGGCCTTAAGGGCCCTTTACAACGATGAAACGCCCGTAAGAGGGGAAATATCGGTTCTCGTAAAGGGAGACCCCACTCAACTGGCCTACGGCCCTCAGGCGCAGGTCATATCCCTCATAACCGGCGCTTCCGGGATAACCGGATTCAAGGGCCTCGGCGGAAAATTTTCAAGGTTCAATAAACTCCTTTTCGATTCCAAAGATTTCCAGTTCTCCACCTTCATATTCCAAAGGAACGACACGAAAAAGACCGTGAAGGTCGTCTATAACCCGAGCGTGCTCCCTCATCCCGAGGCCCTCAACGAACTTTCGCAAAAGGCGATACAGGGCGTTGCCACAAAAAAAGAAATGGAAGAATTCCAGTCCCTTTGGCAGGGGAAGGTGAAAAAAATCCTTCTCGAAGACGATAAATATCCCGGCCTTTTCGAAATCAAGGAGTTGAAGGGCTTCAAATTCCCCGGCCAGTGAGCCGAAGGAGATTTCAGTGAAAACAGGCATGCCGCTCATCAAATTCCTTCTCGAAGAGGAAAGACGTTATCCGAATTCCACGGGACAATTTACCGGACTTTTCTCGGATCTGGTGCTCGCGGTCAAGATAATATTCCACAAAGTCAACATGGCGGGCCTTATAAATATCCTCGGAAGCGCGGAAAGACAAAACATTCAGGGCGAAGAGGTGCAAAAACTCGACGAACTCGCGAACGAAGCCATAATAAACACCATGGAAAACGGCGGCCACCTTTCGGGCATGGCAAGCGAGGAATGCGAAGGAATAATAGAAATTTCCGACGGATATCCGAAGGGCGGGTATCTTTTGCTTTTCGACCCCCTTGACGGAAGTTCCAACATAGACGTCAACATAAGCGTCGGCACGATATTTTCGATAATTAGAAAATCCCCTCGCGACGGGAAGACCCGCGTGGAGGATTTTCTAAGGCCCGGCGCCGAGCAGGTTGCCGCCGGATACGTAGTCTACGGCCCGTCCACCATGCTCGTTTACACGACCGGCCGCGGGGTGCACGGCTTTACGCTGGACCCCGGAGTCGGAGAATTTCTGCTCTCGCATGAAAACATCCGCGTACCGGAACGCGGCAATATTTACAGCGTAAACGAGGGAAACTCAAAGCGCTGGTCGGACGCCGCGAAAAACTACGTCGAAAAACTCAAAGAGAACGGCCGTTGCGCGAGATACGTCGGAAGCCTTGTCGCCGACTTTCACCGTAATCTCCTTAAGGGCGGCATATTCCTCTATCCGGCGGACAAGAAAAACCCGCAGGGAAAACTTCGCCTTCTTTACGAGGCGAATCCCCTTTCTTTCGTGGTCGAACAGGCCGGCGGGGCCTCGACGGACGGACAAAAAAGAATCCTCGACATAACTCCCGTCGAACTCCATCAAAGAACGCCTCTTATAATAGGAAGCAAGACAGACGTGGAAGAAGCGACAAACGCGTTTTCCGCGGCTGGCACATCTTGACCCGCATCAAGGCCGTTTTTATGTTTAGGCGCGGCGTTGCCAACATTTAAGGGGTAACCCCTTTTTTAACCAATATCGAAAAAACCGGCTCATCCAGCAATTCGCCTTTGCAGACCGGGCAACGGGACGGCTTTGTAAGGCGTTCCCTCTTTTTGAACTCGAAGCCGCACTTCCTGCACAGCGCCGGAGTTACGGCGAACGAACCGTTTTTTCTCTTATGAAGGCTCTTTCTTATGTGCTCGAGATGAGAGTAAACCTCTTTTTCGGAGATTCGGACAAGGCCTGAGAGTTCCTTTGCCGAAAGAGGGCCTTGTTCTTCGAGAAAAGAAATTATGCTTTTACGAACTGTTTCGTCTCTTTCCGTTAATAAAACCGGTTTCGTCCTTTTTCCCATAAAAGTCATTGTAATTTCCAACCTATCTCTTGCGCAAGAAAAATTTATCTGTTAATCTTAATGGGGAATTTTTATACTCATAATAATAAAAGGGGACCTACTGTCATGGCTCTTGCATGGACTCCCGACCTCGCGGTCGGGGTAAACGAAATCGACGAACAGCACAAGGAACTCTTCAAGAAGATAGACAACCTTCATGCCGCGATGAGCAAGGGAATGGGTAAGGAAGAAATTACGAAGACTCTTGAATTTCTCGAGGACTACGTCAAGATGCACTTCGGAAGCGAAGAAAAAATCATGCTCGCAAAAAAATACCCGAACTACAACTCTCATAATGCGCAACATGAAATCTACAAGAGAAACATAGCATCCCTCAAAGAAGAGCTTAACACAAAAGGCGCGAGCATCAATCTCGTGCTGCAGGTAAACTCTTCAATCTGCGACTGGATAATAAAACATATTCAGGAAGTAGACAAGGCCCTCGGCAAGTTCCTGAAGCAGCAGGGATAAAGTCCCTTCTCTCCCCTTTAATGAAAAAACCTCCCCCCGCCCCTCCTTGGTAAGGAGGGGATTAGAACGTTACGGGTTAAGGGCTCAGCCCTATCCATGCGGACGGCGCGATGAATGAATAAGCCGCAATGGTATGCGTACCCCGATGTAAGTTAAAGCATTATGGGTCAAGGGGTCACCCCTTGCTATTTTCCGATGCAGAAGGTGGAGAAGATTTTTTCCAGTATGTCTTCGGTCGTCACCTCGCCGGTTATCTCGCCGAGTCGCATTATGCTTTGCCTCAAATCCGCCGCGACAAACTCCCTCGGCATCGAACAGGCGGCCATGGCGCGCTCAAGGGATTTAAGGGCCTCCTGAAGGGATTTCTTTTCCCTTATCGACGTTATAAGTGCGCCGGGGTCTCTTTCCGCAAGACCGGTTTTTGAAAAAGAACACGAGATTTTCCCTTCAAGAACATCAATGCCGGTTTCTTTCAAGGCGGATACGAAAACGACATTCCTCGGTTTGAAAAACGACTTTAACCTTTCACGTCCTTCCGGACCCAAAAGGTCGCTCTTGTTCGCGACGACGATTATTTTCTTTCCGTCTTGTTCGAAGGAACGAATAAGGGAGAGGTCTTCGGCGTATCCCGCTGATAACGCATCAACGACGTAAAGAATAAGGTCGGCCATTGCCGCGCGTTCTTTCGTCCTTTTTATTCCCATGGATTCGACTATGTCTTCGGTGTCCCGAAGTCCGGCCGTATCCATGAGCCTCACGGGCATTCCGTTTATCGAAAGAACCTCTTCTATGACGTCCCTTGTGGTGCCCGGCACGTGCGTTACTATGGCGCGCTCTTCCTTTAAGAGGACGTTCAAGAGGCTCGACTTGCCGGCATTGGGACGTCCGAGTATCAACACCTTAAGCCCCTCTTTAAGGACGCGGCCTTCATCGTAAGAAGCGAGAAGGGTTTGAATCTCCGTTGCGGCCTCTTTAAGCATTGCCAAGAGTTTGTTTTCTTTCAGCCCTTGGATTTCATCCTCGGAAAAATCCAGTTCCGCCTCGATGCGCGCCGCGAGGTCCAAGAGTTTTTCCTTTATCGAATTTATTCTTTTCGATAAACGCCCCTCGAGCCTTCCCATGGCCGAGGCATAAGCCTTTTCCGTCTTGGCCCTTATGAGGTCGGAAACCGCCTCGGCCTGAGTAAGGTCGAGTTTTCCGTTCAAAAAAGCCCGTTTCGTGAATTCTCCGGGCTCCGCAAGGCGCGCCCCGAACCTTAAAACAAGACTTAAGGTTTTTTTCAAAATCAGCGGCCCGCCGTGAAGATGCAACTCGACCGTGTCCTCGCCGGTATAAGAAGCGGGGCCTTTAAAAAAAACCATGTAACCGGTATCCGTGATTTTTCCGGTATCGGGGTTTGTTATCGCACCGTAATAAAGGCGCGCCGGGCGTAACCCCGCCTTGGTCTGCTTCGCGGGCGAAAAAACAAAAGACCCGACGCCTTTGGCGCCGGGTCCGCTTATTCTTATTATGCCGACTCCGCCTTCACCGCCGGCGGTGGCTATTGCCGCTATGGTGTCTTCGCGGTTCATGCGGGCATCAGGGCGTGTGGGGCATTTCACGGTATATCTGATACTGCTGCGCGATGGAAATCAGGTTGTTGACTATCCAGTATATTATGAGCCCGGACGGGAACGTGAAGAAAAGAAACGTAAGAACGACCGGCATAACGAGCATAATCTTTTCCTGCGCCGGGTCCATGGCCGTCGGCGTCATCTTCTGCTGAACGAACATGGTGATGCCCATAAACACAGGGGTTATGTAATAGGGGTCTTGCGCGGAAAGGTCCTGCAGCCAGAACGCAAACGGCGCGTGCCTGAGCTCTATCGCGACAAGAAGCACCTCGTAGAGGGCTATAAAAACCGGTATCTGCACGACCATCGGCAGGCACCCGCTCAAGGGATTCACCTTGTAGCGTTTGTAAAGCTCGAAGACCTCTTTATTCATGCGCTGCTTGTCGTCCTTATATTTTTCCCTCAAAGACAATATCTGAGGTTGTATTTGCTGTATCTGTTTCATGGACTTAAGTCCGTACTTCGTGAGCGGGTAGAAGGCTATCTTCAAAAGTATCGTAAATATTATTATCGCGATGCCGTAGTTTTTCATAAAACGTTCGAAAAAATTCAAGACCACGAGAGAAGGCTTTGCCGCGAAAGAAAACATGCCGAACTCTATGGCCTCTTCTATTCCCGAGCCGTAAGAGGTGAGCCTGTCATATTCTTTCGGGCCTATGTAGAGTTTATAGTCAAGCGCGCCGGATTCTCCGGGCCTTAGCGCGAGCGGCAGGCCGAGCGTAACGGCCGATTCGCTTACGTGAGACACGTTCTTCGTCCAAAAAAGCAGATACTTGGACGGCTCGCTCTTTGAGGCGACTTCGCCGTTCCAGAAATAATTACTGCCCTTGGAAGGTAAAAAAACGGAAAGAAAATACTTGGCCTCGACCCCGATCCATGAAGCTTCCTTTTCTCCGGATTCCTTGAGGGTTTTCAAGTTTTGCCTTTTTGTCTTACCGCCAACGCTTCTTATCGGCCCTTTATGATACTGGTCTTTGTCCGTGAAAACGCGCGCCATGGACGAAACAACGCTTCCGCGAAACTCGGCCTTTGAATTATTTAAAACCTTTACGGAAGAATCCATCATGTAATCGTCGCCTTTGAACGCGTAGGTCTTTTCAATTGTAACGCCTTCCGGAGAAGTCCACGAAAAGATTACCGCGCCTGTTTCTCCTTTTTCCAGACGCACGGTTTTTACGGAAGGTTTAAAAGGTATGACGAACTCCGTACCGTTAATATCGAGTTTCGTTTGAACGTGCGGGAAATTTTTTTGGTTTTTGGCGATATCCACCGGAGCGGAATTTGCATCCATGGTTTCGCCGTACTTTTTAAGTTCCCATTTTTTTATCGCCGCGCCGAGGCTCGTGAACTCCGCCTTGAAAAGAGACGTTTCGACTTCCACTATTTCTTCTTTAAACGCGGTTTGTTTCTTGGC
>JBBTLC010000184.1:0-4270 GCA_038068875.1 Deltaproteobacteria bacterium | reverse complement strand
TTTATTCCCCTCACCCTACCCTCTCCCGCAAGGGGAGAGGGGTAAAAAAGATCCATTCCTGTTTTGTCATTCCTGCGTACGCGGGAATCCAGTTCTTTTTATATTGTTTTGTATAGTTCCCCGCTTTCGCGGGGACGGTATCTGGATTCCCGCTTCCGCCATTATTATTGGCGGACGGGAATGACAAGAAAAAAGTCTGCTCTTACCTGACCCTTCCCTTTTCCTTCTGCATATTTATTGGTGGGCAATGCCCACCCTACTTCAAAACTAATTTTCGTCCCCCTCACCCTACCCTAAATCCCCCCTAACCCCCCTTTGAAAAAGGGGGGAACCGCTCCCCCCCGCAAGGGGAGAGGAAGAAACTGCAGCCTCCTCAAAGCGTTACCTTAAGCCCCCTCAATATGAAGTTCAACAGGCCGCCCATGAGCACGGCGAACGGGAATATGAAAAGCGACATCCACACGGCCGCCTTCATACCCCTCTCTTTTACTATCATGAAAAAGTTCGCGATGCACGGCACGAAAAGAGTCATTGTAACGAGGCTCACCACCACCTGCACCGGGTCGAGAAGCCCGTCCTTCTGGAGCGCAAAAAGCCCGGCGGCCCCGTAATCCCTCCTTAAGAAACCTATCAAAAACGCCTCAGTCGCCTTAGCGGGAAGTTGAAGAAAACTCTCCACAATCGGGGAAGCCGCCCTTTCTATTATTACCAATATATTAAGTTTATCAGCAGTAAAAAGCACGAGCGTCCCAAGGATAAAAAGCGGCACAGCCTCCTTTAGATACCACTCAACCCGGACGAATGTTTTAAGGATTATGTTCCTAATCTGCGGAAACCTCATTGGAGGTATTTCAAGAATAAAATCCGAGGTGTCTCCGTGCACCACCTTGGAGGCCAGATACGCGACAAAGAAAATCACCAACGTGACAAAGCCGCCCCACCAAAGAGCGGCCTTAAGAGACACGGCCCCTAACATTCCGAGTATCACGCCCAACTGCGCCGAACACGGCACGCCAAGAGCGAGAAGGAGCGTTACTATTATGCGCTCCTTCTTTGTTTCGAGAATCCGCGTCGTCATCGTGGCCATGGTGTCGCACCCGAGCCCCAGAATCATCGGCAATACTGCCTTGCCGTTAAGCCCCATCATCTTGAATATCCTATCAACCATTATAGCGAGGCGCGGCAGATAACCCGAATCTTCGAGAAAGCCGAAAAATATGAAAAAATATCCGACAATCGGAAGCACTATGGCCACGGCGTAGGTGAGGGCCATGGTGATGAGGCCGTACTCGCCGACAAGGAGGTCTCTTAAAAACTGCGTCGGCACCACGAGGTCAGTCATCCTCGAAGCCCAGGGATTAAGATACTCGGCGAAGACGTTTTTTTCGAGGAAGTTAACGCTCGTGCCCGCGCCGAAAACCCCGACGAACTCGTACATGAAAAACAAAACAAAAAGAAGCACAAATACGCCCCACACGGGGTGCATGGAAATCCTGCCGATAAATTCCCTCGCGCGGCTCGCCTGAACCTTCTGAATTGTCTGACAATCCGCGACAATGCGGTCTATGAGCTTAAGCCGCTCCTTGTTGATTATGAATCCTATTGCTTCGGAATACCGCGACTGCGCCCTCGTTCTTATTTCATTTATCTTTTTTATCGCCTCCGGGTTATTGCCTTGGTAGAGCCACGGAAGGAGACTATCGTCTCCGGAAAGAAGCATTATCGCGACGGCCTTTTTCGGCGCAAGCTCCATGGGCAGTATCTTCTCTATCGCCTTTATCCCCTCTTCTATGGGCGCGGGATATTGCACGCTTAATGTCGAGACCTTGCCTTCGAGGGCTTTGTCCTTAAGCCTGTCGAAGCCCCATCTCTGGGTGGCGATGGTCGGGACCACGTCAAGGCCTGTTAGTTCGCCTAATCTTTCCGTGTCTATCGTTATGCCGCGTTCCCCTGATTCGTCGAACATATTGAGGGCTACGACGACCGGGGAGCCCATCTCCGCCAACTGGAGCGTTATGAGAAGCCCGCGCCTTAAATTTTTGGCGTCAATGACCTGCACTACGCCGTCTAATTTTTCTTTTACGAGTATGTCCCTTGTTACGCGCTCGTCTTCCGAGGTGGGTATGACGGAGTTTATTCCGGGCGAATCAATCAGTGAGACGGACTGCCCTTTTATGCGGGCTTCGCCCCTCGACACCTCGACCGTGGTACCCGGATAATTGGAGACGGTCGCTTAGCGTCCGGTAAAGACGCCGAAGAAAACGCTCTTTCCGACGTTAGGATTTCCGACGAAAACGACTTTCCCGGGAGTGGTTTCTTGACTCATAGGTAAACGATAACAACTTTCATTTTCATTTGTCAATCAAAAAAATTCCCGCCCGCCTTAGGCGGGCAGTTTCAGCGAATGCGGCTGTCTCTCAATCTGAAAGCGACGATCGCCGGATTTTTGCGCCTGTGACTTTACGTTGTGGATTTAGGCGCGCAGTCTCCGCAGTAGCCGTAGAGTTCCAACTTGTGGCGGACGACCTTGAATCCGAACTTCTTTGCCGTTTCGGCCTGCAGTTCTTCTATCTTCTCGTTGTGGAACTCCAATATCTTGGAGCACTTTATGCAAATTATGTGGTCGTGATGCCCCTTTTCAGGGACGTTCTCGAAGCGCGTCTGCCCCTCCCCGAATCTGCTCTCGGCCGCGAGGCCGCTTTCGGTAAGGAGCTTCATAGTGCGGTAAACCGTGGCGTACCCGATGGCGGGATATCTCTTCCTCGAAAGGCTCAGCAGTTCTTCAAGGCTTATGTGGGAGGAAACGCCGAAAAAAACGTCGGCAATGTAGTAACGCTGTTTGGTGGATTTGAGGTCCTGTTGCTGAAGATACCTGTTAAAGGCCTCGATTTTAAGGGAATTACGGGATTTATTCATAAATGGCGTTGAAAAGCGCTGTCTTTAGAGGAATAAAATAAATGGAGCGGGAGACGGGACTCGAACCCGCGACCCCAACCTTGGCAAGGTTGTGCTCTACCAACTGAGCTACTCCCGCAATGATTGCCCTTCCCTTTCCCCGTATAACCTCGGCAATTCGGGCATTTTAACATAAAGGGCATTCGTGTCAAGAAATATCGCCCCAAGGGATCTTGCGCGGGCAATTTTACGCGCCGACTAACGGCCGACAGGTTTTTTGCGTGAAAATACCGTCGAAAAACAATATTAGCAATTACTGACGAGTTCGAAAAGCGCCTTTGAAAAACCCGGCAAAGTACTCCACCCCCGACCACACTGTCGCGGCAAGGGCCGCCCAAAGAATGACGGAACCTATCGAATGAAAATTCAGCCCGAAAAACTCATAATGCAAAAGAAGCGGCGTTACCGCGCATATCTGCAACACTGTCTTAATCTTGCCGGAGGGGCTTGCCGCCATGACTGTTCCGGACTCGACCGCGAGCGCCCTGAGTCCTGTTACGGCCAATTCCCTCGCCACTATCACGGCCACCATCCACGCCGGAATCCTGTCAGCGGGGATAAGCATAATGAGGGCGGTAACTATGAGGAGTTTATCCGCGAGAGGGTCGAGGAACTTGCCGAAAGCCGTAACAATCCCCATCCGCCTTGCCAGATAACCGTCGAGCCAGTCCGTCAGGCACACGGCGACAAAAAGCGCCGCGGCAATAACGCTCCGTTTCTCGTCAGGCGATAAAAGCAGCACAACGAGAATCGGCGATACGAATATCCTCGCGATTGAAAGCGCGTTTGGAATTGTCCAGAATTTATTTCCGTTGCCGGGCGGCGTCATGACAGGTCCTTCGACAGACTCAGGACAGGTTTATCCTGATGCCTTTTTGTACTGGTCCCTGTACCGAAGCACCTTTTCCACGTAATTTCTGGTCTCGGGATACGGAGGAACCTTGCCGTATTTCAAAACGGCGTTCTCCCCGGCATTATACGCCGCCAAGGCGAGACGCAAATCGCTTTTAAACGTCCCGAGAAGTTTCTTGAAGAACTTGACCCCTCCCCTTACGTTCTGGCCGGGGTCGTGTATGTCCTTTACGCCCATCTTCGCGGCCGTCTCTGGCATAAGCTGCATCAATCCCGCGGCGCCGTCCTCGCTCACGGCGTAGGTGTCGAAGTCTGACTCGACCTTTATTATGGCCTTCACGAGCGCCGTCTCTATGCCGTACGTCGAGGAAATATTGTTTATGAGGGTATCGTAAGACGCACCGCGCCGGGCGTAGGGTTTGGCCTTCGAATACCCGTTAATCCCCCCCGACCCCCCTTTCGG
>JBBTLC010000183.1:0-4070 GCA_038068875.1 Deltaproteobacteria bacterium | reverse complement strand
GCTTTTTCATCCCCCTTTTATAAAGGGGGATAAGAGGGGGATTGAAAAACATTTGTCTAATCCCCCCGACCCCCCTTTGAAAAAAGGGGGGGAGAAAAAAGGTCACTTCTGCTTTTTAGCGTGTTTGAGTTCGTAAATTATTTTTCCGAGGGCTTTATTTAAGACGTTTTTCCTCGGCAGAAAAGGTATCAGCGCTCGTTGCCTTATTCCGAGTTTTTTTATCTCTTTTAAGATTCCCGCGTGCGAGCGGTCGAGAGAGAGGCCCTTTACAAAGGCCTTGGCCGCGAAGTCTTTCCTTTCTTTCAATACGTAAACCCTGCCGATATTCATGTATATGTCGGGCTGGAATCGGTCTTTTTTAACGGCGCCGCGGAGGATGACGAGAGCCTCGTCGCATTTATCCCGCAGTACCGCTATGCAGAGGGCGTAATACGAAAGCGCGATAGCGTTTTCCTTGAACGCGGGGTCAGCTTCGAAAAGTTCGAGGGCGAGGACGAGCTTGCCTCTTTTCGCTAATTCCACCGCCTTAACGGACGAATTAATCGCCATGCTGCTTCCTCTTTTTTGCCGTAACCTGTATTTCAGTGCAAAGGGATGGCACGATCTTGCCTATAAAGGCGTTAAGCTTCCACCAAAAACGCAGGTCTTCGAGCGGGCCGAGTATGCCGCCCGAGGCTATTCTAAAACCGTTGACGCTCGATATGTCGAAAAGACCGGTCTTTTCCATAAGCCCCGTTGTCTTTTTCATGGTGAAGGTCTGCACGTGGCCTCTCGTTATGTTGAAGCGTTTGGCCGCGTAGGCCGTGACTTTTTTCCTCACCCATTCCACCGGGGCGGGGAATATCGGCACGCCGACTATCAAAAGCCCTCCGGGCTTAAGGACCCTTGCCATTTCTTTTAACGCATCAATCGGGTTAGCGATGTGCTCAAGCACTTGCTCGATTATCGCGACGTCCACGCTTTCGTCTTTAAAGGGTATGCCCTTCGTGACGTCCGCCATGACGAGGCGCCACTTCTTTTTTCCGTATATGCCATAGAGCCTTTTCGAGTCTATGTCCAGCCCGTAGAAGTCCGCGCGCTCCGAGAGGCCCGTCGGCTCAAGGTATCTCAAAGTTCTTCCCGAACCCACCCCGACGTCGAGGATGACGGTTTTGCCGGCTCTATTCTTAATGAAACCGGCTATTGTCTCGGCCAGGGCCCGGTATCTTGAAAGGCGAAGCCTGTATCTGCGGTTTGATGGCTCCACGCCGAATGCAAGTTTATTGGTCATTTATAAGCCTGTATCATCTTAATATATCAAGTATATCAGGAGGGGTAAAGCATCGTCAAGGGTCCTGCGGACAGCATAATGAATTAATAAGCCCCGGTGGCAGGGTTCCCGTTGCGCGAAGCCATTGCAACGGGAAGTTGCCGCAGGAGATAATTGAAGCATTACGAGCCAAGGGCTCAGTCCTGCCGTATCTTTATCTTTCCGAATTCTCCGTCAAAGCCCGGCGCTATGGAGATCTCGCCTCTTCTGACTTTCATTATCGCCTCTGCCACTTTTCGAGGCGCGATTTGTTTAAGCTCCTCCTCACTCATGTCGAGGAGCACGTTGAATTCGCTTTTCCCTGCGTCGGTAATATTAATGTATTCCTTTTGCACCGCCTTTGTGTTTACTCCTTTGCCAAGAGATTCCGATATTATTTCCTGAAGCGGGACGAGTTTTCTTGACGGTATTGCGCGCTCTAACGCAAAACCTTTTGGCCTGTTTGCTAAGGCTTCGACCCTGTTTAGAACCCCTATGGTAAGTTCTTTTCCGCAGACACGGCAAAGGCCGCCCGATTTTTTGGTTTCTTGAGGGGAGGATGAAACCTTGCACACGCGGTGCCCGTCAAAGTGATATTTGCCTTCTTCGGGAAAGAACTCTATGGTGAAGAGGAATTTTTTGGCGTCTCTTTCGCGCAGCACGCGGATTATTTCGTAATAGTCCATTTCGCAGTCGAACACGTTCGCCTCCCTGCCGAGCTTTGCCGGAGAGTGGGCGTCAGAGTTAGATATGAGGGTTATGTTATCGAGGGCCGAGAGCCGTTGGTTCATGTCAGGGTCGGACGAAAGGCCTGTTTCAATGGCGCGGATGTGCTTCGAGAGGTCTCCGAAACATTCCTCTATCGAGTCGAAGCCGGATTTACTGCCGAAGATCGAAAACCAAGGCGTCCACGCGTGCGCCGGAATGACCATTGCGTCAGGATCGGCGTCCAGGGCTATCTTTACGAGGTCTGTCGCGGGGAATCCGAATATCGGGCGTCCGTCTGATGAGACGTTTCCGCGTCTGGCGAGTTCGAAGTTTATCTTGCGCGCCGCTTCGAGCGTGGGGGCGAAGATGAGGTTATGGATTTTTCTCGTCTTCCCGCCCTGCGTGTAGATGTTACTGACCTCGGCAGTGAGCATGAATTGAACGCTGTCGTTGGAATTCTTTTTCGTGAAGAGGCCTTTGCCAGTCGGTTCGAGTTTTTTCTCTATCGAAGAGAAGTGGCCCGGGTGGGTGAAGTCTCCGGTGCCCACGATATCTATGCCCTTTCTCTTGGCCCACGGGAAAATCCCTTCGAGCGTCATGTCTTTGCTCGTTGCCCGCGAGTAGTTGGAATGGACGTGCAGGTCGGCGATTATCCTCATCGAGATTCTTAATCCCCCCTAACCCCCCTTTGTAAAAGGGGGTAATCTTAAAGCCCCATGACGTTGAATCCCGAATCAACGTAGATGAGTTCGCCGGTAACTCCGCTCGAAAGCCGGCTCGCTAAATACACGGCCGTTCCCGCGACGTCGTCCTGCGTTACGTTTCTCTTGAGAGGCGATTTTGCCTCGACTACCGAGAGGATGTCGCGGAATCCGCTTATGCCCATTGCCGCGAGGGTCTTTATCGGCCCCGGGCTTATGGCGTTGACCCTTATGCCTTTCGCTCCGAGGTCGGCCGCGAGGTATCTTACGCTCGCCTCAAGCGCGGCCTTGGCCACGCCCATTACGTTATAGTTCGGGATTACGCGCTCGCTTCCGAGGTAGGTCAAGGTCATGATGCTTCCGCTGCGGCCTTCCATCAAGGGATAGGCCCTTTTGCAGAGAGCGACGAGCGAATACGCGCTTACGTCCATGGCCAGCAAAAACCCTTCGCGCGAGGTGTTGAAGAACTCGCCTTTTAGTTCTTCTTTTTTTGCGAAGGCCAGGGAATGGACGAGTATGTCGAGGCCGTTCCATTCTTTTTTAAGAGTGTCGAATACGGCGTCCATCTGCGATTCGTTCGTAACGTCGCACGGAAGGATTATCTTCGAGCCGACCGATTCGGCGAGAGGCCTTACCCTCGTCTCGAGTATTTCTCCGGCGTAGGTGAAGGCCAATTCGGCGCCTTCTCTTTTGAACGCCTCGGCAATGGCCCACGCGATGCTTTTGTCGTTGGCCACTCCGAAGATTACGGCCTTTTTGCCTTCGAGCAGTCCCATGAGAGGTCTCCTTTTGATTGCTTTGTCTTAATGGAGTTTCTACCATTATCCGGGCGGGATTTCAATTAAATAAGGGCAGGGGTAACCCCCGACCCGCCCTATGGGGCGGGTACCCCGCATAATATTTCAACTTGCCCCCGTGCTATGCGTGCCATTGGGGTTTATCAATTTATTTTGCGTTACGAGGGTATGCGCATGCGGGGTCAATCTATGCGGCAATTTCCTTTTCGTTATAGTATAATATTGGATTGATTTATCACGGAAAGGGCAAGATGGCTTTAATAAACCTGAGGCGTATAATCGTAGGATTCGGCAGTCCGCTGCTCATAGACGGAATCGATCTCCAGATAGAGAAGGGAGAGCGGGTCTGCCTTGTAGGGCGTAACGGGGTTGGGAAATCTACCCTCATGAAGGTAATTAGCGGCGCGATTCAACCCGATGGCGGCGAGATTACGGCACAGCAGGGGCTTAAGATAACGAGATTGACGCAGGAGGTGCCTCAGGATATTACAGGCACTGTATTTGAGGTTATAGGCAACGGGCTCGGCGATATCTATAAACTTCTGGCCGACTACCATAATGTGAGCCGGACGCTTG
>JBBTLC010000182.1:0-2219 GCA_038068875.1 Deltaproteobacteria bacterium | reverse complement strand
GGCTAACTCGTCCTTCGCAATCGGCGGCAAACTCTCGGTCTTCCCCGAACTGTCTATTATCGTAACCTCGTTAAACTCGCTATTGAGCCCCAACGGCGGGTTCGCTATCACCATGTCGAGATTTTTATCGCGGAGTTTTTGCCTCGCGTTTTCTACGAGGTTATCGGTCTCAAGGGCGAAGCCGACAAGCAGTTGCCCTTTTTTAACGGAACCCATCTCCTTCAATATGTCCGGGGTTCTTTCAAGCTCTATGGTCAATACCTCGCCCTTCTTGACCTTCTTGGGATAACTCTTCTTGGGCTTGAAATCAGACACCGCGGCGGCCATTATGACGACGGTGCTTCTCTCGAAGTATTTTATCGCCGCCTCTCTCATCTCCTCCGCGCTTTCTACCTTTACGAGGGTTATTCCGGGAGGGGCCGGAAGATACGAAGGCCCGGACACGAGCGCCACCTCGGCGCCCCTTCGTTTAGCGGCGCGGGCTATGGCGTATCCCATCTTTCCGCTTGAGGCGTTGGAGACGAACCTCACGGGGTCTATCGGCTCGCGGGTCGCTCCGGCCGTCACCAAAACCTTCTCTCCCAAGAGGTCTTTTTTGCTGAGCGCCTCCTTAATCGCCTCTACTATGTCACTCACATTGGCGAGACGCCCCTTGCCTTCCCATCCGCAGGCGAGTTCGCCCTCCTCGGGCTCGACAAAGAGATAACCCAAGGCCTTAAGCTTTTCCACGTTGGCTCTTACGAGCCTGTTTTCGTACATATTGGAATTCATGGCCGGAGCGAAGACCTTCGGGACTTGCGTTGCCATGATTATGGTGGTCAAGAGATTATCGGCTATGCCGCAGGCGACCTTGCCGATGGTGTTCGCCGTAATCGGAGCCACCACGACTATATCGGCCTTTTCCGCGAGTTCTATGTGGCTTATACCAGCGCCGGGAGATTCGGCGAACATGTCCCTGGCAACGGGATTACAGGCAAGGGTCGAAAGGCTAAGAGGGGTCACGAACTCGGCCGCGCAATCCGTCATGACGGGGAACACGTTACTCCCTTCTTTTTTTAAAAGCCTTATCAGTTCCAGAGCCTTATAAGCGGCGATGCCGCCGGTAACGCCCAATATTACGTTTTTATTGTTTAACATCATGCCTCTTACTCCTCCACTTCCGCTTGCGCGAGATTACCCCCTTTTATAAAGGGGCGGGGTACTCATCCAAAGGATGGGTCGGGGGGGATTAGGAACGGGTTGGTGCGTCTTTCCTCGCCGATTGTCGTGTGCGGCCCGTGCCCCGGAAAAACCATAACCTCGTCATCCAGCGTCAATATGGAATTATTGATTGAACCGATAAGGTCTTCGTACGAACCGCCCGGCAGGTCTGTCCTTCCGATTGAGCCCGCGAAAAGAGTGTCTCCGGTAAAGAGCACCCCGTCGTCTTCAATGTATATGGATATTCCGCCTCTCGTGTGGCCGGGCGTATGGATTACGCTCACCTCTATCGCGCCGGCGTTGATTGTCTCCCCGTCCTCGAACGCTATGTCGGGCTCGGGCTGGGAAGCGACGTTCAAACCGAAGAAACTGCTCTGCACCGAGGCTGTCTGAAGAAGCGGCGCGTCGAGGCCGTGTATGGCAAGGGCCGCGCCGGTAATGGCCTTTATCTCGGCGTTCGCTCCTATGTGGTCGAAATGCCCGTGCGTGTTGATGACGTACTTGACGTTGAGCCCGCGCCTTTTAACCTCATTGGCTATCATCAAGGCATCCCCTCCGGGATCCACTATGAAGGCGGAAAGCGTCTCCTTGTCCCACACCACGTAACAATTCACGTCCAGCGGACCCACGACAAGCCTTAAGACCTCGCAATTGTCGAAACTGAAAATATCCTCGTCTTCGGTAAACATCCTGCCCCTCACATCCCATGATTGGGGAAAATTTTTTATCTCCTCTCCCCGGCGGGGAGAGGATTGAGGTGAGGGGTCTTTAATTTTCTTTTCCTATGACCCTCAAGTCCCCCTCACCCTACCCTCTCCCCTCAAGGGAGAGGGAATAAAAAGATAAAACTACGGCTTCTTCTTTTCCCTTTTCCCCGCCCTACCCTGCCTTTTTCTTCTTTCCCTTTTTCGGAGCCGTCTTTTCGTGCAATGCCGCCCTTATGAAATCCTTGAAAAGCGGGTGCGGCGAAACAGGCCTGCTCTTGAATTCCGGATGAAACTGGCAACCGACGAACCACG
>JBBTLC010000181.1:0-8695 GCA_038068875.1 Deltaproteobacteria bacterium | reverse complement strand
ACAACTCGCGCTTCCTGCACCGCTACATGGACTATGAGGTGGAGAGGGCCAAAAGGTTCGGCTGCGACCTTTCGATGCTATTCATAGACCTCGACTTCTTCAAGAACATTAACGACAAACACGGGCACATCTGCGGAAGCAAGCTCTTGACGGAAATGGGACAGGTCATACTCCGCGGCATAAGAAGCGTTGACGTCGCCTGCCGTTACGGAGGCGACGAATTCGTGGTACTCATGCCGGAAACCGGCAAAAATAACGCCTACATTGCCGCGGAAAAACTGCGGAAGAGGATAAAAGAAACCGTCTTCCTCAAGGACGAAGGGATAAACTGCGGCGTGACGGTAAGCATCGGCGTGGCGTCCATTCCCGCCGACGGAAAAGACAAGATAGAACTCATACACATGGCCGACACGGCGATGTACAGGGTAAAGGCGATGTCAAGGGACGGCGTCGCGATAGCCGAAAAAGAATCGACATGATAAAGACGATATTAAAGGATAAAACGCGCCTGTTGATTGCAACCCTGTCTTTGATGCTTGCCCTTTCAGGTTGCGCGTCGTACAAGACCTATACCGAAGGCCCCCCTATACACGAAGCAACGGTAAAAGGAATATTACCCGGCGTCACGAAGAGAGACGAGGTAATCTCCACCTTCGGCCAACCCTCGTCAATAACAACGGAGGCCGAAGGAGTTGAAAAGCTCTACTATGTCTACACGGTAAAAAGAGTGCCCTCCTACCTCGGCGGAACAATCGAAGACATATCGGGCGCCATGGTGCGCGAGACCTCCCTTGAAGTCATTGTTAAAAACGGCACGGTCCTTAACTACGATTTCAAATACAGCGAAAAGTGACAGGCTGTTGAAAAAATCCGCCAACCCCTGCTTACTGCCTGCCGGGGCAAGCGTTACCCGGGCAAACTCAAACTTGTTTCAGGGCCGCAAAAATCGCTCGCCTGGAAACTGGTAACTATTGAAAAAAGCGGCAAAAAGTGAGCTAAACATCATATGATTCAATCTCAAGCTCTGTCAATATTAAAGACCGGCGCGAATGTTTTTTTGACAGGCGAACCCGGATCCGGCAAGACTCATACCGTAAACGAGTATGCGGCGTATCTGCGCGACCGGGATATCGAGCCGGCCATCACCGCTTCAACCGGCATCGCCGCGACGCACATAGGCGGGATGACAATTCATTCATGGAGCGGCATAGGAATTAAAACCAAATTGGATAAAAACGAACTTCATAAAATCGCCTCAAACGCGCATATCTCGAAACGCGTCCTGCGCGCCAAAGTTCTTATCATAGACGAAGTATCCATGCTCCCTCCGGAGACTCTATCCATGGTTGACGCTGTTTGCCGCGAAGTCAAGCGGAGTCCTGAGCCGTTCGGGGGCATTCAGGTCGTCTTGGTCGGTGATTTTTTCCAATTGCCGCCGGTTGTAAAAAAAGAAACGCTTGATGAGGCGGAAACCTCTCTAATCGCAAGGCCGTCGGCCCGCTTCGCCTATGATTCTCCCGCGTGGAAACAAGCAAATCCGGCCGTTTGCTACATCACTGAACAGTACCGGCAAGATGACAATGATTTTCTTCTTCTGCTCTCGGCGATTCGACGCAACGCCTTTGACAGTACTCACTTACGCCGCATTGAAACCAGAAAAATCAGCCCAACCCATGCTTCGCATGGGTTGAACGCGCCTGCGTCGACGCCTTGCGGCACGCCGAAACTCTTTTCGCGTAACGCAGACGTGGATCGCGTCAATGATGATATACTCGCTAAACTTCCGGGCGAGCCGCGCGTATTCGCCATGTCTTCGAAAGGCCCCAATGCCCTCGCCGCCGCGCTTAAAAAAGGTTGTCTTTCGCCGGAAACGCTTTACCTTAAAACCGGGGCAACGGTGATATTCACGAAGAATAGTCCGAAAGACGGATTCGTGAACGGCACCCTCGGCACGGTCGAAGAATTCGACGAGAAGAGCGGTCATCCAATTGTAAAGATGCGCAACGGAAGACGGATTACGGTCGGGCCCATGGACTGGGCAGTGGAAGAGCACGGCACGACCCGCGCGCGCATCACGCAGATTCCGCTTCGCCTCGCGTGGGCGCTCACCGTGCACAAGAGCCAAGGAATGAGTTTGGACGAAGCAGTAATGGATCTGAGCGATGTTTTCGAATTCGGACAAGGTTATGTCGCGCTCTCGCGCGTGAGGCGTCTTTCGGGCCTGCATCTGCTCGGCTGGAATAAACGCGCGTTTCAGGTGCACCCGGAGGTGTTGACGCAGGACGCGGAATTCCGCGCGCAATCGGAACTCGCCTCCGACACGTTAAGTAAAACGCCCGCAAACGAACTCACGGCGAAGCACGAGCAATTCATTCAAGCGTGCGGAGGAAACCCGGCGCGCAAAAACAATCGAGGCGCGCGGGGTATTTCCGCGCCGCCGGGTTTCGAGGAGATAAGAAAAAAACATCCCAAGGCTTATCTGCCGTGGGACAAAGAGCAGGACGAGAAATTGCGGGAACTCTTTGCGGAAGGTTTTCAAGTCGCCGGCCTTGCGAAAACTTTCAACAGGACAAGCGGGGCAATAAGATCGCGCCTTGCCAAATTGGGGCTTTGAGCGATTGATACGCCGCGATTTAACGCTTGACTGGATAATTCATTGTTTCTATAATATTTCACGTTAAACGCGGGCGTAGTTCAATGGTAGAATGAAAGCTTCCCAAGCTTTAGACGAGGGTTCGATTCCCTTCGCCCGCTCCATTATTTTAAGTGAAAACCGAGCCGATGTTGCATCGGCTCGGTTTTTGTTTGTGCCCTAAAATCCACTGACGGGTCAGCCTATTTGACAAGAGACAAAGTAGGACAATGCCCTTCGGCAAGCTCAGGGCAGACTCTATTCCCTCCTCTTGTCCCACTCCGCCCGCTCTGCTATACTCAACCCTATAAAACTAAAGACACTGGATTCCCGTCCGCCTTACTGATTGGCGGACGGGAATGACAGAAAAGCGGAGGCGCGTATGGCCGGGCATTTCAAAAACCTAATAAACGGAAAATGGCTCGACTCTTCAGGCAAAAAAACCATTGAAAGCGTAAACCCGGCCAATATAAGCGAAGTCGTCGGCATCGTGCCTGCCTCGGAAAAAACCGACATAGACGAGGCCGTGGAGGCCGCGAGGACCGCCTTCGCGTCATGGCGGCTCACCCCTGCCCCGAAAAGGGGCGAAATAATATTCAAGGCCGTGGAACTTCTCCTCAAAAATAAAGACTCTTTAGGACGACTCGTCACCAAAGAGATGGGAAAGGTCTTAAAAGAAGGCATGGGAGACGTTCAGGAAGCGATTGACATGGCCTATTACATGGCGGGA
This sequence comes from Deltaproteobacteria bacterium, assembly GCA_038068875.1. Lineage (GTDB taxonomy): Bacteria > Desulfobacterota > GWC2-55-46 > GWC2-55-46 > DRQE01 > JBBTLC01. The sequence goes on along the minus strand of JBBTLC010000181.1, from coordinate 5,333 downwards.
GAAGGACGCCGCCTTTCGGGAGAGACCGTGCCTTCGGAACTGCGAAACAAAGACTGTAAATCGCTTCGCGTCCCAATAGGCGTTTTCGCCCTCATAACTCCGTGGAACTTTCCCACGGCAATACCGGCGTGGAAGATATTACCCGCCATAATAAGCGGCAACACGGTCGTGTTCAAGCCATCGAGCTACACGCCTGTATGCGCGACAAAACTCGTCGAGATACTCGTGGAGGCGGGAGTTCCGAAAGGCGTCGTGAACCTCGTCCACGGAACAGGCGAAGACATTGGCGAGTATCTCGCCACGCACCCGGGCATAAACGGAGTGTCTTTCACGGGCTCGACAGCGGTCGGAGAAAAACTCGCGAAGATGTGCTCGGCAACTGATAAAGAAATATCCTGCGAGATGGGCGGCAAGAACGCGATGATAGTGATGGGCGACGCCAAACTCGACCTCGCGATAGAGGGCGCTCTTTGGGGAGCCTTCGGCACCACCGGTCAGAGATGCACCGCAACGAGCCGCCTCATCGTTCACGAAAAGGTCTACGACAAATTCCTCGATATGTTCGTCGAAAGGACAAAGAAACTTAAACTCGGCGACGGGCTCGAAAAAACCACGGACATAGGCCCCCTTATAAACGAATCACAATTAAAAAAGGTTTTTAACTACGTAAAAATCGGAAAAGACGAGGGAGCGAAACTTCTCCTCGGCGGATGCCCTTACAAAAAAAACGATTGCAAAAACGGCTGGTTCTTCGAGCCCACGATATTCGCTGACGTTACCCCTAATATGCGCGTGGCCAAAGAAGAGATATTCGGCCCTGTCGTATCGATCATAAAGGCTAAAAGCCTCGAAGACGCGATAACTATCGTAAACAGCTCGGATTACGGGCTTTCCGCCTCCATCTACACTCAGGACGTGAACAACTCGGCAATTGCCGAAAGGGACATCGACACAGGGATAGTCTATATAAACGCCCCGACAATCGGGGCCGAGATACAACTGCCTTTCGGAGGAACGAAAAAAAGCGGCCTCGGCCGCAGGGAGGCCGGGGGAAGAGGCGGAGCACTCGACATGTTCACCAAGTGGAAGGTAATATACAGAGACTTTTCAGGGAAACTTCAAAAAGCCCAGATAACGGAATAAAATAAAAAAGAGGATAAGACGCCTTGCTCATTGCCTCGCTTTTGGAATTCCTCGCCTGCGCCGTTGCGATATTTTACTGCGGCATGCGTCTCTCGAAATACGGGGACGTCATAGCCGAGAAAACCGGACTCGGACGGGCGTGGATAGGCCTCGTGCTCATGGCCACGATAACATCGCTTCCGGAACTTATTAACGGCATAAGCTCGGTTACCATAGCCAACGTCCCTGACATAGCGTTAGGCGACATAATGGGTAGCCTCATTTTCAACATCGCTATCATCGCGTTCATGGATTTATTTTATCGCAGAAACGCCCCGATATTTTCGATTGCCGGACAAGGACACGTCATCTCGGCATCCTTCGGGATAATACTCATAGGAATCGTGTCAAGTTCTATACTCGTTGGCAATGCCATGCCTTCTTTCGGAGGCATAGGCCTCTACACGCCAATCATCATTACCGTGTACTTAATAGGCATAAGGAGCGTTTATTCCCATGAAAAAAAGAACTCCGTTGTAATGCCCGCGCAATACGCGGACATTGCGCTTAAACAAGCGATCTTAAAACTCTCTCTTAACGCCGCGGTTATCGTCGTCGCGGCGACCCTTCTTCCGTTCATAGCAGACAGGCTGGCCATGGAAACAGGCCTTGGAAGGAGTTTCGTAGGCACGTTTTTCGTCGGCCTCGCGACGTCTTTCCCCGAGCTGGCGGTCTCGATCGGGGCCTTGCGGCTCGGCGCGATAGACATGCTTATCGGCAACATATTCGGAAGCAACATGTTCGATATACTCGTCATCGCGATAGACGACCTTTTCTACGCAAAAGGTCCGCTTTTAAACGACGTCTCGGCAAACCACGCGATAACCGGCTTCATGGCGATTATAATGACCGCAGTCTCAATAGCGGCCATAGTCAGCGGAACCAAGCGCAGGACTTTCTTGAGGCTCGGATGGGACGCGATGGCGCTATTTACAATCTACGCCGCGAGCATCGCGTTGCTTTATTCACTACGGTAGCGAAACTTTAAATTCACGTATTATTCTGCTATAATCCTGTCCTGAGCTCTGTCGAAGGGCCGAACGAGAAACGGAGGATTTAATGGACCCGATACGCTTTAGCGCCGAAGAGGTGCTCGACATGGCCATAAGGATAGAAGAAAACGGCGAGAGATTTTACAGCGACGCCGCGAGGATGTCGAAAAAAGACAACGTGAGGGAACTCCTCAACTCTCTCGCGCAGGAAGAATTCAAGCACAAGAAATACTTTATGGAACTCAAATCCTCCGTTAAAAAGGCCCCACTGTCTTTCGACCCCTTTACCGAGGACGCCTCGCTCTACGTAAAGGCCCTCGCTGATTCCGAGGTTTTCATAGCCGCTTCGGAAGGGAGAAAATTCGCCAAAGAACTCAAGGGAGAGGCCCCCCTGCTTGACTTCGCCATAGAAAGGGAAAAGGACTCCCTCCTTTTCTACTACGAAATCGTCAAATCCGTAAGAGAGAAAGAAGGCAACATAATCGAAATTATAATAGAGGAAGAAAAGAGCCACTTAAGGAAACTTTCCGCGCTTAAAAGGGAACTCTCGGGGAAATAACCAAAAAGGAGCGAGTCAATATATGACCGAATACGTAAAAACATTCGAATGCCCCAAATGCAAGAAACAGGCGAGCGGAAGAGGGCATCTCTGCCATCCCAATAAGGAGGTAGGCTCCATAAGGTGCGACTTCTGCAAAAGAGAGACGACGAATCTGAGGCACGTATGCAAACCCATGCTCAACTCCCTCGAATACGTCTGCAAAAAATGCGGAAGGCTCGCGCCGTACGACTCGCTTCTTTGCGAGCCCGAACTCATTGGGCGGGACTGACAAACGCGCCTGCGTCGACGCCTCGCGGCGCGAAAGGACCTCACTCGGATGAAAGACAAGACAATCGAAAGGGCTAAGGGGCTTCTCGCCCCTGCCCTCGTCCTCCATACGAACATCGTAGCGGAAAAGGCCGCCGGGATTTACGTCGAGGGCGCGGACGGTAAACGTTATATGGATTTTTCCTCAGGCCTCGCGACCGTGAATATCGGCCATAACCACCCGTCCGTGGTAAAGGCCGCGAATGAGCAAACAAAAAGATTCATCCACTCAGGATGCATATTCCGGTACGATTCGATAGTGGAACTCGCCCTTCGGCTCAAGAAAAAAACGCCCAAGGGCCTTGACATGTTTTTCTTCTCCAATAGCGGCGCGGAGGCTATCGAGGGGGCGATTAAACTCTGCCGCTTCGTCACGAAAAGACCCGCGATAATAGCCTTTACCGGGGGATTTCACGGAAGGACTCTCGGAGCCCTCTCCCTGACGTCTTCCAACGTCAAATACAGAAAGCGCTACCACCCTCTCCTGCCGTCCGTGTATCACGTCCCGTATCCTTACTGCTACAGGTGCCCCGTGGGGCAAAACCCGGAATCCTGCTCAATCGACTGTTTCAAGGTTCTTGAAAGCACGCTCGAACACCTTGTCAGCCCTGAAGAAGTGGCCTGCGTGGTCATGGAGCCGGTACTCGGCGAAGGCGGCTACGTCGTGCCTCCGATACGCTACGTAAAGAAACTAAGAGACCTTACAAAACGCTACGGCATACTCTTCATCGCCGACGAGGTGCAAAGCGGATTCGGAAGAACCGGAAAATGGTTCGCCTCGGAACATTTTGGCGTAATCCCCGACGTCATGGCCGTGGCAAAGGGCATAGCCTCGGGATTTCCATTGAGCGCGGTAATAGGGAAAAAAGACATAATGACAAAGTGGCCTCCCGGCGCGCACGGCACCACCTTCGGCGGAAACCCCGTTTCATGCGCCGCCGCAATAGCCACGATAGACGTGATGGAAGAACAAGGCCTCGTGGAGAACGCGAAAAGGCTCGGCGATTACGCCATGAAAAGACTTCGCATGTTGCAGGAAAAATTCCCTTCAATCGGGGACGTAAGAGGGCTCGGATTGATGATAGGCATTGAATTCGTAAAAAAGGACAAAAAACCCGACCACGCGCTGCTAAAAAGAATACTGAAGTCTTGCGAAAAAAAAGGTCTGATAGTCATAGAATGCGGACTGCATAAAAACGTCTTGCGCTTTATGCCGCCTCTCATAACGACAACCTTCGAAATGGACTCCGGCCTCGACATATTCGAAAAGGCGCTTAAATCCGAGACATAAGGCGTTCCCAAATGAAGAGAAAAAATATCGTCATAATGGGCGCCGGGGGAAGGGATTTTCACAACTTTAACGTCCTCTTCAGACGCGACCCCTCCTCTAAAGTAGTCGCCTTTACCGCCGCCCAGATACCCTTCATAGAAAACAGGACATACCCCCCTGAGCTTTCGGGAAAACTCTATCCCAAAGGCATCCCCATATATCCGGAAGAAGAACTCGCGGAACTCATCACAAAACACTCTGTTGACACGGTGATTTTTTCCTACAGCGACGTATCTCATGAATACGTCATGCATAAGGCGTCGCTCGCGACATCTCTGGGAGCGGATTTTCTCCTGCTTGGCGCGGAAAAAACCATGCTCAAATCAAAGAAGCCGGTCATCTCGGTTTGCGCCGTCCGGACGGGCTGCGGCAAGAGCGCGATAACGAGATTTATCGCCGGCGTCATAAAAAAATGCAACAAGACGCCAGTCGTGATACGGCACCCCATGCCGTACGGCGACTTGAAAAAACAAAAACTCCAGCGCTTTGAAACCTCGCAAGACATGGCTCGCGCCAAAACCACGATAGAAGAGATGGAGGAATACGAACACCTTATCGAGGCGGGAATAACGGTATTCGCCGGGGTTGACTACGAATCCATACTCAAAGCGGCCGAGAAGGAAGGCGACGTAATAATATGGGACGGAGGAAATAACGACACGCCTTTCATAAAGCCGTCTCTTGAAATAGTCGTGGCCGATCCCTTGCGAGCCGGACACGAACTCCTGTATTATCAGGGCGAGCAGAACGTAAGACGCGCGGATTGCGTAATCATAAACAAGGCAAAAGACGCATCGTTGGCAAACATAAAAACCTTACACAAAAATATAACGTTTCTTAACCCCAAGGCGCTGGTTATCCTTACGTCTTCGGACATAACGATTGAAAACAAAGAAACGCTCAAAGGTAAAAAAATACTCGTCGTGGAAGACGGCCCCACCCTCACCCACGGCGGAATGAC
>JBBTLC010000180.1:5889-14863 GCA_038068875.1 Deltaproteobacteria bacterium | reverse complement strand
TGTCTTGAGCCTGCTTTTACCCCACCCGGCCTCCCCTTATAAAGGGGAGGAGAAAGATGTGCACCACCAATGCTTATTGATTCATTGTGCCGTCCGCAAGGACTCACCCTTTGCCCATCAATTCAAAAAATCCCTCTTCATTTTCTATCTCCACCTCTATCGAAACTGCCAGAAGTAAAACCTCCTTGGGCCAGAGGCCGAAGAGTTTTACAGAGTCTTTTTCGGTCGTAACAACGGCATCAAGGCCTTTGACTCCTGCGGTTATCTCAAAGACGTCTTCTTTTGAATACGAGTGGTGGTCGGGATAGATAAAGACCTTGTCTATCGTCGGCCCAAGTTCTTTTACCGTTCCTTCGAACGATTCCGGAGAAGCTATGCCTGAGAGTATCGCGACCTTCTTTCTTCTCAAGAACCCAAGAGGCCTTTCGCTTCCGTCTAAACCGCGAAGCATTGATGGCTTATAAGAAAAATTAAACACGGGTTTCCCCGTCCCCGCAATCTCAGCCGGCACACCCAAACCCTTTATCATAAAACAATCGGCGCGGGATAGGCCCGGAATAGGCTCCCTTAAAACGCCTCTCGGAAGAAGATGCCCTATCCCGAATCTTTTTCCGGCGTCTATAAGAACCACGTTTACGTCTCTCGCGAGGCGAAGGTGCTGAAACCCGTCGTCCAAAACTATTGCGTCGGCTGAAAATTCTTCGATGGCGTGCCTCGCGGCCTCTACCCTGTCGGCGGAAACAATTACGGGAACGCCCATAAGTTTCTCTGCCATAAGGTACGCTTCGTCTCCGGCGTCTTCCTGCCCTACGAGCGGCCCGTCAAAGCCCGACACTACGACAAGGCCTGTTTTTTTTCTTTTATAACCTCTGCTCAGTATGACGACTTTCTTGCCTCTCGCCTTTAAAAACGTGGCTATCTTCATGGCAACGGGCGTCTTGCCGCTTCCCCCCGCGGTTATGTTGCCTATTGATATGACCTTACAACCCACCCTCACTGCCTTTAAAACGCCGATTTTGTGAAGGAATATCCTCGTCCTGACGAAAAATCCGTACACAAGAGACAAGACGTAAAGAAAGGCGCGAAGCGCTACACCGGTTTCGCGGCCCGTCATGCATGCCTCTATTTTATTTCTTAAGTATCCCACTCAGGTATCTCTCCATGACGTTGTAAGACATCTCTATTGCGCCCCTGTTGGACTCGACAACGCGCTTTCCCGCGCTCCCCATCTTTATTCTTAATGCCTCGTCTTGAAGAAGTCTTCTGAACTCTTGCTCAACGCTCTCCGCGCTCACCCTTACGGAAGCGCCGCCGGCTTCGAGCATCTCTGCCATTTGAAGACAGTTTTGAAGGTGCGGCCCGTAGACAACCGGTATTCCGAAAAAGGCCGGCTCCAGGAGATTGTGCCCGCCTATCGGAACGAGCGTTCCTCCGACAAATGATATTGTCGAGATTGAATACACGGAGGCAAGTTCTCCGATGGTATCGAGAAGAGCGACGTCAGCCTCCAAGTCTTTGCCAATGTCTTTTTTCTTTCTCCTGCACGAAATCCCTTTTTTTGTCACGATACCCTCGACCTCGTCGAACCTCTCAGGATGCCTCGGCGCGAGAACGAGTTTCAAATCGAGAAATTCCTTTTTCAGCCGCCCGAACGCGGTAAGCAGTATGTCCTCTTCCCCCCTGTGGGTGCTTCCCGCGACTATTACGGGAACGCCCTTGCCTATGCCGAGATTTTTTCTTATGGAATCCTTGGCAACCGAGGTCAGCTCCGGAGGCACGGTATCAAACTTGAGATTCCCCGAGACGGCTATCCGGGCTTCCTTTATGCCGAGCATTGCGGCGCGAGCGGCGTCCTGTTTCGTCATGGCGCAAAAAAATGAAATCGAATCAAAGACCGGGCTGAAAAGAAAGGCGAGTCTTTTATAGCCTTTCGCCGACCTTTCCGATATTACGCCGTTCACAACTATAACGGGCACGGAATTCCTATCGAGCGTCATCAAGAGATTCGGCCAAAACTCTTTCTCGACCGCCACAAAAAGAGAGGGGCGGACGCTCCGGACGACCCTCCTCACCGCCCATCCGAAATCGAGCGGAAAATAGATAAGCGCGTCTATGAAGGAAGCTCCATCCTGCTTCGCCACGGCGTTTCCCGTGGCGGTAACGGTCGAGAAGACGACCCGGACTCCCGGGTTTTTCTGCTTAAGGATTTTAACGAGAGGAAGCGCGGCCTTGGTCTCGCCGACGCTGACCGCGTGCACCCACACGACGGTCTTTCCGCGGAGTTTTTCTGTCTTTTCCTTCTTGATGAAACCGAAGCGCTCGAAGATGCCTGAGCGGTATTTGCCGTAAAAAATCATCTTCAAGAAGAAATAGGGAAGAAGCGCGGGCAAAGCGGCATGGAGAAATATGTCGTACAGGTAAAACGCCATGGGCTTATTTATGCAATCTCCCCGCCTCGTGGGTTCGTTCGAAAAACCGGTCCGCCCTGTCGGTGCAATCGTTTAATTTTTCTTCCAATTCGAGCCTCTTTGCTTCGAGTTCCTCTTTCGAGGAACCGGCCCTTACCTCCACCGGCTCGGCCGCCACGAAAACGCCTTTTGAGAACGGGTAAGGGATGATGAAGGCGTCCCAACTCTTAAGCGTTTTTTTCTTTGAGGAGCCGAAAGACACGGGGATTATCGGAAAGCCCAATCTCTCGGCCATGAGCACTGCCCCTATCTGCGCCTCGCGGCCCGGCCCCTTGGGGCCGTCGGGCGTTATCGCGAGGTCTTTGCCCATGCGCGCCGAAAACAAAAGCCCCTTCACGCCGGAGATCCACCCCCGCGTGGAAGAACCCCTTACGCAGTCTATGGCCGGGAATCTTTTCACCGTCCTCGCTATAAGCTCTCCGTCGCGGTGCGTGCTTACCAAAACGCTTATGCCGTTGCCGAAGTACGCGTAAGGCATCATGAAAAGCCTCCCGTGCCAGAAGGCGAGTATTATGCGCTCCCCCTTGCGAAGCCTCTCCATATACGAATCGAAGTTGACGTAAGAAACCCTCATGGTGAAAAACACGAACTTTATAAGCCAATGCGCGAGAGGCGGCACCACTACCGGCGAAACTCTCTTTAGAAACTCTTTTATCAATCTATACCTTCTTTTAACCCTGCGAACTGCATGGAATAAAGGCGCGAATACTCCCCTTTGAGATTCATCAACTCAGCGTGCCTTCCGCTCTCCACGATCCTGCCACCCGAAAGCACGATTATCCTGTCCGCGTTTTTCACGGTGGAGAGCCTGTGGGCTATTATGAAGGCGGTCCTTCCTTCCATGAGGCCGCGCAAAGACCTCTCTACTTCTCTCTCGGAAACGCTGTCAAGCGAGCTCGTCGCCTCGTCCATTATGAGTATGGGCGCGTTCTTGAAAAAGGCCCTGGCGATGGAAAGCCTCTGCCTCTCTCCGCCGGATAATCTCGCGCCTCCCTCGCCTATCACGGTATCGTAGCCGGCAGGAAGTTTCGATATGAAGCCGTCCGCATTGGCGGCCTTCGCGGCTTCCTCGACCGCGGAGGCGTCGTTTAAGGGCGCCCCGATGCCTTTGGATGCGGGGCGCTCCGTATTGAAACATCGGAGCGCCCCGTAAGCGATATTATTACGAATAGTATCGTCAAAGAGCGTTACGTCCTGCGACACTATCGCGACAAGGGAACGAAGCCGGCCTAACGCGATGTCCCTCGTGTCCACTCCGTCCACGAGTATGGCCCCGCCCGTTACGTCGTAAAATCTCGGTATGAGGTTCACGAAGGTCGTCTTGCCGGCCCCGCTCGCGCCGACTATCGCGACCCTTTCGCCTTTTTTGATATTCAAGCTTACGTCCTTTAAAATCTCCTTATTGCCGTAATTGAAAGAGACGTTCCTGAATTCTATGCCTTGGCTGAGTCCGCCTAAGGTTTTCTTCCCGGCCTCGTCGAATCGCTCGGTCTCCATGTCCATGACCTCGAATATCCTTATGGCGGAGGCGAGCCCCTGCTGCACGTCCAGATGCACGGCGTTAAGGGCCTTGAGCGGCTGGTAGAGCATTATGGCGGCCGCGAAGAAAGACAAAAACTCCTCTGCCGTAAGGGTCCCCGCCGTAATCCTTTGCGACGCGTACCATATCGCGAAAGCGAAGCCGACCGCGCCCAAGGTTTCCATGAGGGGTATCGAAACGCCCTTTATCTTTACGGCCTTTATGACATAGCGGGCGAAGCGGTAGTTTTCCCTTCCGAATCTTTCGGATTCGTAAGACTCCATGCCGAACCCCTTGACTATCCTTATGCCCGATATGGCCTCGTGCAAAAACGACATTATCGTGCCCATCGTAACCTGCCCTTTTCCGGACACCCTCTTCATGGCCTTGCCGAACCTGACCAGAGGATACGATATAAGGGGCAAAACTATAAAGGTAACGAGCGCGAGCTTCCAGTCTATGGCGAGTATCACGGCCGCGAGGGCTATCGCGGCGAGCATCTGCTTAAGCGCGACGGCCAGCGTCTCTGCGGTGAGCTTCTGCAAGACCTGTATGTCGTTCGTGAGGCGGGACGTAAGATTGCCGGTCGAATTGACGACGAAATAACCGTAAGGAAGCCTTAAGATGTGGTCATAGAGCTTGCGCCTCAAATCCGCTATCGCCATCTGGCCGACATAACCCATGAGATAGGTGTTGCCGTAAGAGCTGAACCCCTTCAATACCGCGATTATCGTTATCGCCGCGACCACGAAAAGCGCCGGGTTAGAGGTTTTTATGTCGAAAAAGCCCGCCCGGAACAATATCTCTCGGCCGCCGGAACCGGAAAAAAGGGTTTTTATGGCCGGGCCGAAAAGATAGGCGAGGGCTCCGTTCGTGGCCGAAAAAACAAGCATGCACAAGGACGCCAGAATAAACCGCGCCCTGTAAGGCCGAACGAACTTCAAGAGCCTGAAATACACCTCCATAATCTCCCCTGCCCCCTTTGTCCGTCCGCATTCTTGCGGACGAGACCTCGCCTGTAGGCGGGAAAAAGGGGGAGAACCGTGTTTACGCCTCTCCCATGACCTTCATCACGGCTTCGGCCGCCTTCTCGGCCGCCGGACCTCCCGTAAGGGAACGCCTTATTCCGGCGTAGCCGTCTTCCATGAACTTAAGCCTTTCCGGGTTTTCGAAGATTCCCGACATCTCCTTTTCTATGTTCTCCGGGGTAACGCAGTCTTGTATGAGTTCGGGCGCGACCATAAAGCCCGAAACTATATTCGGAAGCCCTATCCTGTCTATTCCTATAAGGCGTCTTCCTATGAGATACGACAACCTCGAAACCTTATACACGATAATCATGGGCGTTCCTATAAGGGCTGTTTCGAGCGTCGCGGTTCCCGACGAAACGACCGCGATGTCCGCCGCCCTCATGACCGTGTACGTTTTTTTCCTGAAAACCAAAACGTCAACGCCGGATTTGCTCAAAAACTCTTTAAGAAGCCCGTCGTCTATGCCGTCCGCGGCCGGAAGAATCACCGTAAGGCGGCGACCGAGCCTTTTTTCAAAAAGCGAAACGCCTTCGAGCATCAAAGGAAGAAGACGCCTTATCTCCTCGGTCCTGCTGCCGGGCAAAAGCGCCACAACTGGGTTGGCGCCGTTAAGCCCGAGTTCCGCCTTGGCCTCGTCCTTCGTAAATCCGCACACCGCAACCGAAGTAAGGGGGTGTCCGACATACTCGGCATTAACACCGAATTTTTTGTAGAATTCCTCCTCAAACGGAAATATCACGAGCATCTTCGTCACTAACCTCGCGATATCCTTTATCCTGCCGCTCCGCCACGCCCAGACTTGCGGGCTTATGTAATAAACTATGGGCACATTCCTTTTACCGGCCTCTTTGGCGAAACGGAGGTTGAAGTCGGGATAATCTATGAGCACTACGCAGTCGAATCTTTCGCGCTCCAACATCCCGGCGAGTTCCTTGAACGCGGCCCGTATCGCGGGCAATTTTTTCAAGACCTCCGCTATGCCGACGACGGAAAGGCGCGTCGAGTCAAGCCCGCTGAGGCCGGCCCTTCTCATCCTCTCCCCTCCCATTCCCTTTATCTCGATTGAAGGCGAAAGCCGTTTCAACGCCTCCATGAGGGAACTGCCGTGGAGGTCTCCGGAGGCCTCGCCGCTTATCATAAGGATTTTTTTATTCATTACGCTTTAAAGCAGACAGGGGTGACCCCTGCGCCCATAATGTTTTGTTTGCCTCTTTAACTCCCCTCCTTAGCAAGGAGGGGGCGGGGGAGGTTGTCTTACCCCACCCGCTTCCCGTTGCATTGCTTCGCGGCAACGGGAGCCCAGCCCCTTATAAAGGGGAGGAGAAAAACACAGGGGTTACCCCTGCGCCGGCTTATTTTAACTTGCTCCCTGCGCCATATTACGGGAATGACGAAATAAAAACACCGGCAACCGATAACCGTCAACCGCCAATGTAGCGGCTCAAGTTCTCGAGGCTCTTGGCCATGGCGGACTGTATGAGGGTCGCGACCTCCAGCGCCCGCACCCCGTCCCTGCCGCTTACGAGCGGAGGATTCTTTTTGACGACGCAGTTCACGAAAGAGATGATCTCCTCTTTGAGCGAATCCCCCTTCTTTATGGGAAGGATGTCCTCGACTATGGACGGAACCGAAGAGCCCTCTTCGCGGACGAGCCTCGATATGGATATCTTCTGGTGGGCGTAATCTATGGATATGTAGGCGTCGGACTGGAAAAGCCGGATCTTCCTCGTGCGTTCCTTGGATATGCGGCTCGCGGTAAAGTCCGCGACGCAGCCGTTGCGGAATTTTATCCTCGCGTTCGCTATATCCACCTTGCGCGATATGACCGGTATGCCGACCGCGTCAACGCTCTCTATCTCGGCTCTCACCATGTTCAGGATTATGTCTATGTCGTGTATCATCAAATCCAGCACGACGTCCACGTCGAGGGCCCTGTGCGGAAACGGCGAGAGACGGTGCGATTCTATGAATATCGGGTTTTTGACCTTTCCCGCGAGGGCGACGACCGCCGGGTTAAAGCGCTCGAGATGCCCTATCTGCAAAATCGCGCCGCTGCTTTCAGCCTCGCTTATAAGCGCCTCCGCCTCTTTGACCGTGACTGAGATAGGTTTCTCTATGAGGGTCGAAATGCCCCTTGAAAGAAATTCGAGGCCTATGGCGCAGTGCGTCTCGGTCGGAGTAACGATGCTTACGGCGTCCACCTTGCCGAAGATATCCTCTATCGAGGAAAACGCCTTGGTCTTTACCTCCGAAGCCACCGCCCTGCTCTTTTCAACATCTGTGTCAACTACCCCGACAAGGTCAACGTTTTCGAGCTCAGAGTATTTCTGCGCGTGAAACCTCCCCAAATATCCCGTACCTACGACTCCTACCCTTAGCTTTTCCATCGATTCGTCCTTTGACTTTTATCCCCCCTTTTACAAAGGGGGGTAGGGGGATTAAACAAAACTCTTAAAATCCCCTCTGTCTCCCCTTTCGGGGCACCCACGCCAAGCGGCGTGGGTCGGGGGAGAACGTTTTTATCTTCGCTTTCGCCAGATTACAGGACGTCGGCTTCTTCTTCATCCTTGCCCGAAATCCTTACGCGCGCAACGCCCCTTTTCGAGCCTTCGATGAACTCAAGGTATCTTTTGGCGTGAGGCGAATTGGGCAGTTCTTGCTTAAGCATAATTGCGGCCTCCTTAAGCGGCATGGAAGACCTGAAAAGTATCTTAAAAGACCTCTTTATCTCGTCAATGTCTCCTTTGGAAAATCCCCTCCTCCTTAACCCTATGAGGTTAAGCCCGAGAACGCGCGCCCTGTTTCCGACCGCCATGACGAAAGGGGGGATGTCTTTACTGACGGCCGAAGCGCCGCCTATTATGCAGTGAGCCCCGAGTTTCACGTGCTGGTGCACGGCCACAAGTCCGCCTACTATCGCGTAATCCTCTACAACGACGTGTCCCGCGAGGGTCGCGGCATTGGCCATGACGACGTTACTGCCGACGACGCAGTCATGGGCCACGTGGGCGTAATTCATGAAAAGATTATTGTCGCCGCAAACGGTTCTTCCTTTATCCTTTACCGTGCCGCGGTGAATGGTGACGAACTCCCTTATTATGTTGTTATTCCCTATGACCGCGCAGGTCTTCTCTCCCTTGTACGCTAAATCCTGGGGAGGCGCTCCGACAGACGCGAACTGGAAAACGACGCAATCACGGCCGAGAGTGGTGTTCTCTCCCACTACGACGTGCGGCCCGACGCGCGTACCTTTGCCGATTTTTACGTTCTCTCCTATTATCGAGTACGGCCCGACGCTTACGCCTGAGTCAATCTCGGCCGTCGAATGCACTATCGCGGTTGAGTCTATCGCGACTTCTTTTATTTTTACGGTCATAACCCTTTTCTCTCCACGATGGTGGCCATGAGTTCAGCCTCTGCCGCGAGCTTGCCGTCGGTATAGGCCTCGCCCCTAAAACTCCATATCGTTCCTCTTGTTTTTATAACCTCCAGATTGAGCGTAAGAACGTCTCCGGGCAATACCGGCTTTCTGAAACGCGCCCTGTCTATGCCCATGAAATACACGACCCGGTTCGTGACGTTCGCGGACTTGAAGGCGAGAATGCCGCCGACCTGCGCCATGGCCTCCAATATCAAAACCCCGGGCATTATCGGATGCCCGGGAAAATGCCCCTGAAAAAACGGCTCGTTTATCGTAACGTTCTTTATGCCCTTCGCGCTTTTCCCGGCCTCGAACCCGATTATCTTGTCAATAAGCAAAAACGGATACCTGTGAGGCAATATCTTCATTATCTCGGTAATATCAATCACAACGGTTTCCGCAGCCTTGACGCCCTCGGTCATAAAAACCTCCTCTGCTCTTGGTGAAACGTCCTTGCGGACTGCACAATGAATCAATAAGCCTCGGTAATGTGCATACCAAGGAGTAAATAAAACATTATGGGTGCAAGGATCAC
>JBBTLC010000180.1:0-5789 GCA_038068875.1 Deltaproteobacteria bacterium | reverse complement strand
ATGTGCATACCAAGGAGTAAATAAAACATTATGGGTGCAAGGATCACCCCTGCCCTTTTTTCTTTTCCGTCTCTTCTAATTTTTTTTCGAGTTCCCTTACCCTCTTCAAGAGTTCCGGCAGTTTGGCGTACGCCGCCTGCGCCCTGAGCCACTCCATGTGCGGCACGACGGGATAGCCCGTGTAAACGCCTTTTTCCTTTATGTCGTTCGTAACGCCTGACTTGGCCCCTATCGTAACGTCGTCCGTAATCTCTATGTGCCCGGCCACTCCCGTCTGCCCGGCAAGAGTAACCCGGCTTCCGACCTTTGTCGAACCGGAAACTCCTACCTGCGCCACGATAACCGTATCCTCGCCTATCTTGACGTTATGGGCTATCTGCGCGAGGTTATCTATCTTAGTGCCTCTGCCTATAACGGTTTGCCCCAGGGTTGCGCGGTCTATGGTGACGGAGGCCCCTATCTCGACGTCGTCTCCTATGATAACCCCGCCGGTCTGGGGTATCTTCGTATAAGCGGTTCCTTCCTTTACGTAGCCGAACCCATCGGAACCGATGACGCTGTTACAGTGGATTATGACCCTCTTGCCGAGTCTTACTCCCTCTCTTACGGATACGTTCGAATATATGACGCTCCCGTCTCCGACTATGGAGCCTCTTCCGATATAGACGCCGGGATATATGACGCAGCCGTCTCCCACCTCCGCTCCCTCTTCCAGCACGGCGAACGCCCCGACTGAGACGTCCTTGCCCAATTTTACGGAGGCGTGAATATCGGCCTTCGCGCTTATGCCTTGCTGAAAACGAATCACGGGCTTAAGGAGCGTCAGGGCCTTGGCGAACGCGAGATAAGGGTCCTTTACCACCACGAAGTTTTTACCCTCCGTGGTCTTTGTCTTAACCGATACTATGACGGCCGAGGCGCGGGTTGTATCGAGAAACTTCTCGTACTTCGGGTTCGACAGAAACGCGATGTCGCCGCGCTTGGCCTCTTCAAGGCCGGCTATGCCGCCTATCTCGATTGAGGCGTCTCCCCTCACATCGCCGCCGATGGCGTTCGCTATCTCGCTAAGAGTGAACTTGAAAGCCATGGCTTCCTATTCGGATTTCTTTTTGAATTCCTCGTCGTACGCCTTTATTACGTCATCGGTTATGTCGGCGTCTTCCGGGGCGTGCAGAACTCCGCCCATGGACGATTCAAACACGTAGTCGTAGCCTTTATCCTTCGCCGTCTTTTTTATGACGTTCCGAAGACCGTCTATTATGCCGTTTTCCCTCTGCATTTTCTTTTTGTTAAGTTCGTCGCTGTAATCCACGAACTGCTTCTGCAGGCTCTGCGCCTTGGTCTGGAAATCCTTTTCCTTGGCTTCTTTGGTTTCCTTGTTCCAAATCGAACCCTTCTTGTCTATCTCGTCCTTGAGATTTTTAAGCTCTTCCTGCTTCAAGTTGAGTTCTTTTTCGTGCTCCGTGAATTCTTTTTTCAGGTCGTCTCTCGCGGCCGCGCCCGCCTTGGATTCATTCAACGCCTTCTGAAGATTTATATGAACTATCTTTGCGCCGGCGGCCGATGCCCCGGAAGAAAACGCCAAAACAAAAACCAACGCCGTGAAAAGAACCGTCTTTTTCATTTTTCTTTCTCCTTTTTTGTTTTATGACTTTATATCAAAAAGACCCGCCGATGGTGAACTCCCACATGGACGGTCTCTCGTCCTTTTTCCTGTCGAGATTGTATCCCCACTCGAGCCGGAGCGGCCCTATCGGAGAATACCACCTTATGCCGAATCCCGCGCCTTTTCTCATGTCGCCGGGCTTTATCGCGCCTTCGTAGGCATTGCCCATGTCGAAGAAAAGCACTCCCCTGAAATTGTCCTTTTCCGATATCGGGAATATGTATTCACTGTTGAATACGACCTTCGACCGTCCCCCTATAATCTCGCCTGTTACCGAGTCCACCGGGCCGAGGCTCCGCGTCTTGAAGCCGCGCACGGAATTCATGCCGCCGAGGAAGTATCTCTCGAAAATCGGCACCTCCTGTCCGCCGAAGCTGTGCGTATAGCCTACCACACCCCTTATTGAAAATACAGTCTCCCACGGCAAAAGGAAGTACTTGGAGGCCGATCCCTCGTATTTAACGTAATTGATCGTGCCGCCGACGGGGCCGCCCGCCACCTCGGTTGAAAGCGTCGCCAAAACGCCTTCCGTCGGAAAGAATAAATCGTCCCTCGTGTCGTGCTTGACGAGTGTTGTGAGGCTCGAGACGGTGCTCCGCCCTTCCTGCTCCAATATTACCGTGGACGCCGCGGCCGCGACGTGATCTATGTTCACGTTCTCTAACCTGTAATTGAAATGCAAATACGTGTTCCTCTTGTAAAGCGGCAGCCCGAGCCGGAGCCCGAAACCGTCTTTGCTTTCGGTGAAATCCGGGTACTCGCGCGACGTTTTGAAGAGGTCCACTCCGGCGGAAATGGGCCTGTCAAAAAGCCACGGCTCGGTGAAGGACAATTGGTACCGGTTGCTCGTGGCGCTCACCGATCCGGAGAGGTCGAGCTTAAGGCCCGTCCCCATGAGGTTACTCTGAGAAATGGACGCCGTGCCGATAATCTTATCGACGCTCGAATACCCTACGCCGAACGTAACCGCCCCGGTGGGCCTTTCCTTGACCAAGACGTCCACGTTGACCTTGTCCCCGCCGGGACCCTCGGTCTTTGCCACGGAAACGTCCTCGAAATAACCCAGCCGTTTAAGATTGTTTTTACTCTTCTTAAGGGCGATGCTCGAGAAAAGGTCCTCCTCCTTTACCTCCATCTCGCGCCTTATTACCTTATCCCTCGTCCGCACGTTTCCCCTTATGTCTATCCTGTCGACATAAACCTGCTCGTGCTTCACTACGTTAATAACGAGGTCAACCGTGAGCTTTTCGTAATCCTTGGCCGTGGAGGTGTTGAAGTCGGCGTTGGCATAGCCTTCATTCCCGTAAACCTCCGCGAGGGCCTCTATGCTCTTCGAGAGTTTAGTTCTGCTGAAAACGTCGCCCGGTTCGAGCTTAAGTCTCTCTATGAGATCTTCCTTCTCTCCGAGGATATCGCCCGTTATGTCGAACTTCCCTACCTTAAAGCGCTCTCCCTCGCTGATTGCTATGGTTATGTAGAACCATTTCTTGTCTTCGCCGAGGAGCGCCTTGTAATCGAGTATGTCGGCGTCTATGTAGCCCTTGTCGTAATAATGCTTCATTATTAAAGAAATGTCGTTCTCGAAGGCGTACTCGTCAAAGCTCCCGCTGCCGGTAATGAAGGAGAATATGCCGGCCTTTTGCGTAGCCATGATATCGATTATGTCCTTATCCGAAAACTTCTCGTTCCCTATGACGGTAATGCGCTTTACCTTGACCTTCTCGTTTTCCGTTATGTCGAACGTGATTGTGGCGTCAATGCCTTCCGAATCTATCTCATGCTTTACCTCGGCCAGATAAAAGCCGCTCTGGCCGTAAACCGCCCGGAGCCTCTCGGCGTCCTCGGCTGCGAGCGTGCGATTTATGAGGGTGCCCTTCTTTACGGTTATCGCTTCTCTAAGCTTCTCTTCGGAAAGTTTCTTATTGCCCTTTATGACGATATCCCTCACGAACGGCTTTTCCTTCACCATGAAGGTGAGTTTCTTCCCTGAAGACGTTTCCGATAGGTCGGCCGTAACGTCGTCGAAATAGCCCGTAGAGTATATGGCGCGTATGTCGTCCCTTACGATATCCGGGGAAAACGGCTCCCCGGCCTTGCTCGCGACGTTTTTAAGCACGGCGTCGGCGTCTATTCTCTTCGTGCCCTCGACCGCCACCTCAAAAAGAACGCCCGTCCTCTCTACCGGCATGGCGCGAAGAGTGGCGAGCATCTTTTCGTTCATGCCCGGGGCCGCCTCCATTACGAGACCCGGAAGTTCAAGGGCGGATAATGCCGTCTTGGAGTAAGACCCTATGAGCCGTCCGGCTCGAACGTCAATGACGCGCCAGTTCAGACTGTATGTGCTTTCAAGGAGCGCGATGGAGCCGGTTATTGCGAAGTCCGCCCCCTCGTCGCCGGCGATTCTCAAGAGGATTTCCTCGGTAAAGTTCTTTACGCCTTCCTCGACGTAGAGTTTTTTCAAGGCCTCTATGCCGGCTATCTCGACGCCCTCGCGGCTAAGCGCGGAGGCAAATGCCTCCATCACTTCCTTACGCTCACGAGAGATGTCCGTTTGGCCGTACATGTCGAAAGGACCGAGCGCCACCCTGGGTCCGGCCACCGCGCGCCGTGTTCCGCCAATCAGAAAACATGCCGTAAAAACAATGACCAATCCCAAAAAGAAAAAACCTCTTAGTTTCCTCACCTGTTGGTATCCCTTTACTGTTCAGCTATTTTTCCGTCCACCATGCGAAGACGCCTTGAAAGCCTTTTGGCAAGCGCTTCGTTATGCGTAACGGCCACTATGGCTATATTTTTATCCCTGTTGAGCCGGAGAAGCAGCTCGAAGACCTCTTCGCCGGTCTTCGCGTCCAGATTCCCCGTCGGCTCGTCCGCGAGTATGATCTCCGGAGACTGCGCGATGGCGCGCACTATCGCGACCCTTTGCTGCTCTCCTCCCGAAAGCTCTCCGGGCTTGTGGTCGAGCCTTGCCCCGAGCCCCACCTCGTCCAAAAGCGTCGAGGCGCGTCTTTTCGCCTCCTTGAAGTCGGCCCCGCCTATGAGCGATGGCAGCATGGCGTTCTCAAGCGCCGTGAATTCGGACAAAAGATGGTGAAACTGAAAAACGAAGCCTATCGTCCTGTTCCTGAAAAGAGCGAGTTCCCCGTCATTCATGGAAGAAAACGGCCTGCCTTTATAAAACACCTCTCCCTTTGTCGGCCTATCGAGCGCGCCCAGTATATTTAAAAGCGTTGATTTGCCCGCTCCGCTCGCGCCGAGAACCGCTACCGTCTCCCCGGCCCGTATGTCCACGTCTATTCCGTTAAGCACGGTTATTGCGGAGGCCGCCTTTTTGTAGGATTTATATACTCCTTTTACGCTTATAAAATCCAATAATCCCCCTTAACCCCCCTTTGTAAAAGGGGGTAACCTTTGACGGAAAACGCCCTTCTTGCCATTCTGTCACCCCGATGTAACATCGGGGGCTGTCTTTGTCATTCCCTATTTCAAAACAAGATGCTGAAACGACCCTTCGACAGATTCAGGGCAGGATTCAGCATGACAAAACAACTTTAGATAAGGGCCTCGGATTTGCCCGGCTTCTTGGCCTGCATCACGCCGGACACCCTTCCCTTTATGACCTCTTCGAGTATTGTTTTGATGCCCGGGTATCTCGCAAGCACCTGACGCACGATGTCTCTCGAAAAAACGACCGTCTGTAAATCGGTTACGGCCGTCACGTTAGCCACTCTCGGCCTTATCGTCGCGAGGGCTATCTCGCCGAAAAAATCCCCGGGGTTAAGATCTCCGACCGCCTTCTTCTCGCCGGCCCCGTCAATCGTCCACACCGTCGCGCGGCCTTCTTTTATGAGGTGCATCGTATCGCCGGGGTCTCCTTCCCTAACGACCGCGACGCCCCTCGGAAAACTCGAAAGGGAGAGGTGCTTAAGCACCTCTTTCCTGTCCGCGGGCGACATCAAAGAAAAAAGTTTGGACCGGGCCAGAAGCCTGTCCACGACCCTCTCCTTGTAAAAATCGAACATGACGCGCGACACCCTCGCGTATTTGGCCGTTATCTCGTTCATGTCCGGCTTTGTTATCTCGATAAGTTCCGAATCAATCGCCGTTCTTACCGTCGCCGTCC
>JBBTLC010000179.1:0-1313 GCA_038068875.1 Deltaproteobacteria bacterium | reverse complement strand
CGACAGGCACGGGCAAGAGCACGCATACGTGGGGGCTTATGAGGCTTCCGGAGGGTAAGATCCACTCCGACGATTGGATATTCCTGACCTACAAAAAAGGCCTTGCCATGGCTGACATATCGGAAAGAAAGTTTTATCTCCGAACCGACATGGTAAAGAGTTTTCCGGAACTCGGCGGGCTTTTAGCGAGAAGCAAGTGTGAAAATGTCGTTGACAACGACTTCGGCGCCTTTGCCAATTCCAGAGCCATAGTTGACCCTGAGTGGATAGGGGGATATGAAAAATTCGTCGAAAAGGCCGTGGTAAAGGCTGTAGTGCTTTTAAGGCGCGACGCCGAGAGTCCGGCCGAGGTAAGCCTTACATCTGATGAGGCCTTGGCCATACTTGAAGAGGGCAAATATCAGGTGCTCTCAGGCGCGGGGGGAAACATCGGCGAGTTCAAAAAGGAGTCTTACTATAATCCCTACCTTCTCGTTAAAAGGCCGGACGTTCAGGCGCGATTTTTCAAGGAGTTCTTTTCCTCGGCCCCGGCGCATATATTGAATACCGGAGTCGAGACAGTCGAGCAAACGCAGCAAAGGATAAGGCGCATAGCCAAGGAGGCTTAAGCTGCCACTTCCTACGTTGCTAAAGAACCGCAGGGGGAAGATATTAACTTTTACAGACAAGCCATTCGTTTTTCCCCCTCTCCCCAAGGGGAGAGGGCAGGGTGAGGGGGGCTTGAGGGTCATGGGAAAAGAAAATTAAAGACCCCTCACCTCAATCCTCTCCCCGCAGGGGAGAGGAAGTAAAGACAAGGATAAAAGGCAGTTAGCGTAGCGTAACCAACCTACAAGACGCGCGATGACTGATAATAGCGTATGAATCTATTCGATATCCTTTATAAGGCCGCGTTCGCGCTCGGAGGCTTGAGCCTCCTTGTTTTTTTGTCCGGCCACGCCGGGTTCTTGTCAACGGGAGCCGTGTTATTTTTGTCCGCCACGGCGTTTGTTGCGTTCGTTTTTTTCGCGAGGAAAAATCTAAAAGACGCCTTTACTATCGAGCGCGAACGCTTTTCTAAGCAAGAGATATTGCTTTTCCTTCTTGCCGTTTTGTTCATGGTTTCCGTAATTCCTCTTTCTCTTACTCCTCCTATAGCGCGCGACGAACTAATCCAGCACCTTGCCGCCGGAAAGCTCTATATTGAAAGAGGCGCGATATTCGAAATCCCGTCCATGTCTTTTACCTATCTTCCGTCCGGCATAGATTCGCTTTATCTTGTCCCGATGGCAACGGGAAATGACGTTATCCCGAAACTCATACATCTCCTGTTC
>JBBTLC010000178.1:0-2363 GCA_038068875.1 Deltaproteobacteria bacterium | reverse complement strand
GCAAACGGAGAAAAAACCTCGAAGTGAAGGGTATCTTAAGGGTTACCCCCTTTTCCAAAGGGCTGGGTTCCCGTGCAACGGGAAGCGGGGGGATTAAGGTCTGGATGAGCCACGGCGACAGGGTCGAGGAGGCGCCATCGGGTTTCGAGATAATTGCGAGGAGCGAAAATTCTTCAATCGCCGCGATAAAAGATTCCGGAAGAAGGTTTTTCGGAGTGCAGTTTCATCCCGAGGTCGTGCACACTCCTCTCGGAGCGAAGATACTCGAAAATTTTATCTTTAAAATTTCCGGATGCGCTCCTACATGGACAATGGGCGCGTTCATAGAAAGTTCGATAAAAGAAATAAGGGAAAAGGTCGGGAATGGCAAGGTCGTCTGCGGCATAAGCGGCGGGGTTGATTCGTGCGTTACCGCCGCCATAGTGCATAAGGCCATAGGCTCGCGGCTTACATGCATATTCGTTGATAACGGGGTTTTAAGAAAGGGCGAGGCGGATAAGGTTTACTCGTGTTTAAAGAAAAATTTCCGCGTGAACATTAAAAAGGTTGACGCATCCAAGAGATTCTTTAAGAGATTAAAAGGCGTTACTGACCCGGAAAAGAAAAGGAAATTAATCGGCAACGAGTTCATAAGAGTTTTCGAGGACGAGGCCAAAAAAATAAAAGGCGTCGGGTTTTTAGCGCAAGGCACGCTTTATCCGGACGTCATAGAGAGCGTTTCGTTCAAGGGGCCGTCAGCCACGATTAAAAGCCACCATAACGTCGGCGGGCTTTTGAAAAAGATGAAACTGAAGCTCGTAGAGCCTTTGAGGGAGCTTTTCAAGGACGAGGTCAGGGCTTTGGGTTTGGAATTGGGCCTTGGCATTGAGATAATAAACCGCCATCCCTTTCCCGGGCCGGGTCTCGCGATAAGGATAATCGGAGAGGTTACCGAGGAGAGGTGCGACATACTCCGCGAGGCGGACGCGATAGTATTGGAGGAGATAAAGAAGGCAAATCTCTATACCAAGCTCTGGCAGCCCTTCGCCGTGCTCTTGCCAATAAAGACGGTCGGGGTCATGGGAGACGAGAGGACTTACGAGAACACGGTGGCAATTCGGGCTGTCGAGAGCACGGACGGCATGACGGCCGACTGGGCGAGGCTTCCCTATGAGGTAATGGCTGATATTTCTTCTCGCATAATAAACGAGGTGAGGGGCGTGAACAGGGTCGTTTACGACATAAGTTCAAAGCCGCCGAGCACCATTGAATGGGAGTGACGAGCGATGCCGATTGAAGACCTGAAAGGACAGGAAACGTGGAGGATATTCCGCATAATAAGCGAATTCGTCGAGGGCTTCGAGGAACTCTCGGACATAGGGCCGGCTGTCTCGATATTCGGCTCGGCGCGGTTTATGCCGAGGGATAAGTTTTGCAAGAAGACGGTAGAGGTGTCGAAGCTCCTCGCTGAAAACGGCTACACCATAATAACCGGCGGAGGCGGCGGCATCATGGAGGCCGCCAACAAAGGCGCGGTTCTGGGAGGGGGAAAATCAGTCGGGCTCAACATCACACTTCCCAAGGAGCAAAAACCCAATACGTTTCAGAGCCAATCTTTGCAATTCAGATACTTCTTCGTCAGGAAGGTCATGTTCATAAAATACGCCATCGGATACGTCTGTATGCCGGGCGGCTTCGGCACCCTTGACGAATTCTTCGAGGCCCTTACGCTTATCCAGACTCTAAAGATACACCCTTTTCCCTTGATACTCTTCGGCACCGAGTACTGGAAGCCGGTGTTGGCCTTTATGGGAAATACCATGTTGAAATACGGCACCATATCGCCGGAGGATTTGACCATCATAAAGATCACCGACGACCCTCAAGAAGTCCTGAAGATAATCAATAAGCACAGGCAGTGGAAACTTAAGAGGATAAGGGAAGCCAAGGGCAAGAAGATTCGTAAGAAGAAAGGGGGACTAATCTGAATGACTCGCGCGTGGAATGTTTTATTTGCCGTATTTATGATTTATCTCTTGGCCGGATGCGCCGCGGCCCCGTATAAAGAGTCTTATGACGCGGCCATTAAGGCGTTCCGTTATGAAGAGGCCTACGCCATATTAAAGGACGTATGCGCCAAAGAGCCGAACGAGCCGGTTTGTAAGGACATGGCTTTGGTAAGGGCGAAGTACGCGGCACAGAAGTTGGCCGTGCTTAAGGCGTCCCTCACCGGAGAAAAAAGGCCTCTCTCGTTAAAAAGAATCTCGGAGTTCAAGGACGAGGCCTCCGGAATAAATGCGCTCGACCCGTCGGCGGATGTCTCGAAGATAGTTTCGGAATTGGAAGAAGAAACCAAAAAGACGTTTTCGGCCGCGGATAAGGCG
>JBBTLC010000177.1:0-1887 GCA_038068875.1 Deltaproteobacteria bacterium | reverse complement strand
CGGGGAGGACCAAGTTCGAGGTAATAGTCGGCGCCATACTTACCCAGAACACCAACTGGAAAAACGTCGAAAAAGCCATAAAGAACCTTAAGGCGCGCAGGCTTTTGAATCCGCAAGCCATGCACAACATAAGCGTCCATGAATTAGCTAAGCTCATACGTCCGGCCGGATATTTTAACATCAAGGCAATTCGGTTAAAGCACTTTCTTAATCATCTTTTCGACAACTACGGCGGAAGGCTTGACGGGTTTTTTAAAAGAAGGACGGACGTTTTAAGGGAAGAACTCCTAAACATAAACGGCATAGGCCCAGAGACGGCTGATTCCATTCTTCTTTACGCCGCAACTCGTCCCGTGTTTGTCGTTGACGCTTATACAAAAAGGATTCTCCTCAGGCACGGCATGATAAAAAAAGACGTTGATTATCATGACATGCAGAGGCTTTTCATGGAAGGCCTCGCTCACGACTCAACGATGTTCAACGAATATCACGCCCTTATAGTGATGACGGGCAAGAACTTTTGCAAAACAACAGAGCCGCTTTGCGCCAAGTGCCCGCTTGGAAGGTTTTTGTAGATTTTATTCCCCTCACTCCTTCGGCTTTGCTTAGGACAGGCTCTACCCTCTCCCACAAAGGGGAGAGGAGAAAAAAGGAAGTGAGAAATAACCCGCATATATGTTAAACTTATGCCCATGCAAAGAAAAATAATCCTTCTTCCTGAAAGCCTTTGGACGAAGATCGCGGCCGGAGAGGTCGTCGAGAGGCCCGCGTCCGTCGTAAAGGAGTTAATCGAAAATTCCATAGACGCGGGAGCAACCGATATAAGCGTAAGCGTCGAGAACGGCGGGCTTAGTCTCATAAAGGTGACTGACAACGGGTGCGGCGTGTCGAGGGACGACAGCGGATTTATTTTTTGCCGCCACGCGACAAGCAAGATTGTTGACGAGAAAGACCTGCTCAATATCGCAACCCTCGGCTTTAGGGGCGAGGCTTTGCCGAGCATCGCCTCGGTAAGCAAAGTAACGTTAAGGACAAAACAAAAGGGCTCTATCATCGGGACGAGGATAATTGCCGAGGGCGTAAAAAAGCCTTTAATAGAAGACGACGGTTGCCCTGAGGGAACCTCGATAGAGGTAAAAGACCTTTTCTTCAACACACCGGCGCGCCTTAAATTCATGAGGACCGCCCCGACCGAGTTCGGGAAAATCACTGATATCGTAAAGGCAGTTGCCCTGGCTTATCCGGGCATAAGGTTTCGCCTTTCGCATAACGGAAACGTCTCGATTGACACGATAAAGGGAAGCCTTGTTGAGAGGATAATTGATATTTTCGGGACGGACATCTCCAAGACTCTTGTCGAGGTTTGTCTTTCCGCTCCGGACGGTATTACTATTGACGGGTTTATCGCCATGCCGGAAGTCAATTATCCTACTTCAAGGCAGGTTTTTTCCTTCGTCAACCGCCGCGCAGTAAACGACCGCGGCATCATGAGGGCGATTATGGCGGGATATTCCGGCACAGTCGGCCAGGCCCGGTATCCTTTCTCAATCATAAACGTAGGAACGCCTTTCGACAGCGTTGACGTCAACGTGCACCCGTCGAAGAACGAGGTAAGGTTCAAAAAGCCTTTTATGGTGTATGACGTTGTGAAGGCCGCGGTATTCGAGGCCCTTTCAAAGGCAGGAAAGACGTCCGCGGGGATGACCTTTGTGTCGCCCGTGAATTACGCCTCGTCATTTCGCCAAGCTTCTTTTGAGGCAAGGGAATCAATAATGCCTTTTGCCGCCGGACGGAGGGAAGAAGGCGCGGCATCTAATGCTATTCAACCTTCGTCCCCACCTCTCTGGCAAAGGGGAGAAAAAGCCGGCATTGAGGATGATTTTGAAA
>JBBTLC010000176.1:0-8527 GCA_038068875.1 Deltaproteobacteria bacterium | reverse complement strand
ATGTCGTTTTGGGAGTCCGTCCTCTCATACATTGTCCTCGTCCTCGTTATGGTCTTAAAGTCCCGGTAACGGAGCTTTATGACGATTGTCCTGCACCTGTAGCCATCGGATTTAAGCCTTTCGGACACGTCCTTCGTAAGCTCGAAAAGGGTCTCTTTTATGAGATGAGCGTCTTTAGTGTCCTGCTCGAATGTAACCTCGCGGGACATTGAACGGGGCTCGTGAAACGGCACGACAGAGCTATCGTCAATGCCAAGAGAATGCTCGTGGAGCATGGTTGCGAAAGATGGCCCGAAGTTCGCCTCAAGATGCCGGAGCGGCGCCTTTGAGATCTCTCCGATGGTTTTAATTCCCAAAAAAATAAGCCGCTCCTCGGTCTTAGGCCCGACGCCGGAGAGTTTTCTTACCGGCATGTCCCTCAAGGTCTTTGTAACGTCCTTATCCCTCACCACGACAAAGCCGTCGGGTTTTTTCATGTCGCTCGCCATCTTGGCGATTAACTTATTCGGCCCTATGCCGATTGAACAGGAAAGGCCGAGTTCTTCTCTCACCCTTTTTTTAATGCCTCTTCCCGCTTCTATGGCTTTAAGAAAAGCGTCCTCGCCCTCGACTGTATTAAGTTCGATAAACGCCTCGTCGAGGCCGAAGGATTCGACAAGCTCGGTATAACTCCGCAGTATGGCCATGAATTTTTCGGACTCTATCTCGTAGGCCTCGAAGTCAACCGGCAAAAACACGGCCTTGGGGCAAAGCCTCTTCGCCGTCCTGAGCGGCATGCCGGATTTAACCCCGAACTTCCTCGCCTCATAGGACGCCGCGGATACGACCCCTCTCTTGGACGGATCGCCGCAACCTCCGACGATAACGGACTTACCCTTGAGTTCAGGCCTTTTCTTGAGTTCGACGGAGGCGAAAAACGCGTCCATGTCCGCGTGTATGACTGCTCTTTTATGCATATATTTACCGATTGACAGTCCCATAACTTACCATATAGAATCCCCTTTATGCAACAAGGGCTGACCTCCCCGCTTAAGATTGCGGGGACAGGCTCTGCACCCGGAATGTTTTAAATTGCTTAATTTTTCTCCCCTCCTTGCCAAGGAGGGGTCGGGGAGGTTGTCTTGAATCTTTTTTTACCCCACCACTTCCCGTTGCAATGCGCTTCGCGCGGCAACGGGAACCCAGCCCCTTGTAAAGGGGAGGAGAAAGATGCGCGCGCCGAAGGGGCTTATTGATTCACCATGCAGTCCGCAGGACAAATAATATTCGATAAAAAACTCTCTCTTGGAGAAGAACTTGTCGTTATCGGAGCGAATAACGAAAACCTCCTTCTCTGGAATTTGAGAAAAGGCGGGGCAGTAACCATTTCCGATTCCGGGGCAAGGCTTTTCAGGGCAAGGGTAACGGCTATCGGGAAAACATCTTCAGCGCTTTTGGTATTTGAGGACACGGGGTTCAAGAAAAATATCCTTCGCGTAACCCTTGTTCAGGCGTTGCCTGAAAAGGAAAGGATGGAACTCATAATACAAAAAACAACCGAACTCGGTGTAAACCGCATAATCCCCTTTAAATCCGAAAAATCCACGACAATCGAGGAACGGGACTTGAAGCAGAAAAAATCCAACAGATGGAAAGACATGGCCCTTAAAGCCGCGAAACAATCAAGAAGGCCGGACATCCCTGAGATAACCCCCTATTGCGCGTTCAAAGAGGCCATTTCTTGCTGCGATAAAAAGAGCCTCAAGATAATACTGAAACAGGGAAGCGGGGTCATGAGCCTTAAGGAATTTCTGAAAAATACTTTGCCTCTCGCGAAAGAAAAATCGGAAGCCGCCATCCTCGTAGGCCCCGAAGGAGGACTTTCCGAAGAAGAGGTCAAGGAGGCTGAAAAGGCGGGCTTTACCGGCGTAAGCCTCGGAAGCGGAATTTTAAGGACAGAGACGGCGGCAATAATCGGGGTGGGGATAATGCAATACGAACTCAACGATTAGACCGGGCTTTCCTCGTCCACAATGGCGATTAACATGCCTTCTATGAAGGTCTTAAGGTCGGCCTTGGCCTTGGGGTCGAGCCCCACGAAACGCACACCGATGCCCTGCTCCATGAAAGAGCCCTGTTTTTGGGGGACGTTATATATGACGTCCCCGAAGAGTTGAATGGGCTGCGGCGCGGGCACGTCAAGCTTGAGGTTAACGCGAGTCCCTATCAAAAGATTTTTAAGGGTGCGTATGAAAACCCCGTTTTCCGAAAGGCTTGTGGCATAGGCCAGCCACTCCTCATCCTGGGTCGCTACCGACGCCTTGAAAAGTATCCGGAGGCGCGGGGCCTGCCTCGGCTTGGCTTCGGTCAGTTTTTCTATTATGCCGAATATCTCGCTCGGCTGGGCAGGCCACGCGAAAAACGCGTTCGCGCCTTTTTTTACGCTCTCATCGAGAAGTTTTTGGTCTTCCCTGCCGGACATGGCAACTATAGCCACGGCATCCCACGCCTTAACGGCCTTAACCGCTTCGAATACCGGCTTTCCGCCTATCAAAGGCATCCTCAGGTTCAATATGGCGACATGAGGAATGAGGCCGAGGAACATCCTCGAAAAAGACGCCTCGTTATCCGCCACGAACACGTTATACCCGAATCTGTTGATAATAGTGCAGAGCGCGAAGCACCTTTCCTGCACGTTATCCGCTATAAGCACGCTTTTCGGGATGCCTCTTACCATAATATGCCTTTCTTATACCAAGCACCGCCAAAATTGTCAACGTCAGCAAGGCTTCCGGCGCGGTCCTGCGGACGGCATAGTGAATCAATAAACCCCTGTAATACGCATACCATGAGGTGGATTAGAACATTATGGGTCAAGGGCTCAGCCCTTGTCCTGCGGACGGCGATTGAATAATCGAACTTTTTAGGTTTGCATAGGCATAAGGCAGTTAACACATTGCGCGGGGTACCCATGCGAAGCATGGGTCGGGGGTCACCCCTGCCCAACATTCCCCTTGCCTGTCCCTGAAAAAGGAATAAAATATCTTTATGACCTGGGTGCTTCTGTCCCTTCTTACGGCATTTTCCCTTTCTACGGCCGATGCCCTGAGTAAAAGGGCGCTTCACCTGACTGACGAAATAATCATAGTGTGGGTAAGGGAGGCCTACGCCATACCCTTCGTGGCCCTAACTCTTTTTTTCGTGCCCATACCAACGCTTGACTCGACGTTTTTTATTACCCTCCTCGCGCTCCTTCCCTTGGAAATAACCGCTCTCATACTCTATGTCAAGGCCATAAAAATATCTCCCCTTTCCCTTACAGTGCCTTTCATGGCGTTAAGCCCCATATTCATAATAGTAATAGCGTTTTTCATGCTGCACGAAGCGCCTGATAAATCAGGATTCGCGGGAATAGCGCTTATCGCGGTTGGAGCGTATCTTCTTAACGCAAGCGCGTCAAAACACGGCTTATTGGGCCCATTAAAAGCCATAAGAAAGGAAAAAGGCTCGCTACTCATGATAATCGTGGCGCTAATCTACTCAATCACCTCGACCCTCGGCAAAATCGCGGTCACTCACTCGAGTCCGGTTTTTTTCGGCTTCATATACCCTCTTATTTTGGCCTTGATACTTACCGTTATAGTCGGCCGTAAAGGAAAACTCAAACAAGGATTTTCAAGGCCCGCAACATTTCTTCCCATAGGGTTTTTTACCTCTATAATGATGGTATCGCACTTTACGGCCATAAGCATGACCGACGTCGCCTACATGATATCGGTAAAAAGAACAAGCCTCATAATGAGCGTTTTTTACGGCTGGGCTCTCTTTAAAGAAGAGAAAATCAAAGAGAGGCTTTTGGGGAGCATTGTCATGCTTGCAGGGGTTATTTTAATAACGGCATTTTAGCCATCTGCCTGCCTCCCGCATAACACTTTGATTTTGCTGTATATTTTGCCATAAACCCCTCTCAGCCCAATAACCTTTTACCCTTAGAAAATTTTCCTTTCATTAAAAGCGATGTTATGCTATAAGGGGTATGTTTCTGAAAAATATGGAAATATCGGGTGTAGAGCCGCCAAACATCGGTTCACACCTTAGAAACGAGAGGGCTTGCATGGGCGGAAGCATAGCTGAAAATCTCTCATCAATCATGCAAAAAATCGAACGCGCCGCGAGGAAATCCGGGCGCATAGCCTCAGAGGTAAAGCTCGTCGCAGTCACTAAAACGGTTGACATAAAGAAGATTTCCGAGGCAATAAAGGCTGGAGCAATTGCGTTCGGAGAAAACTATGTGCAGGAAGCCCAAGAAAAGATAGAAAAATTCAATAAAAAGCCGGTTCAATGGCATTTTTTGGGGCATCTTCAGAAAAATAAGGCCAAATTCGCCGTCGAACTCTTTGACATGATAGAAACAGTTGATTCCTTGGACCTCGCGAAAGAACTCTCCAAAAGAGCCAAAAAAGAAATTGATATTCTCATACAGGTGAATATCGCGAAGGAAAAGAACAAGGGCGGAGTTGACATAAAAGACGTTGACAAGTTGGTTCGCAAGGCGGCCGAACTCCCTAATATCAAGATAAAAGGTCTTATGGCGATTCCTCCTTATCAGGATAACCGGGAATTGAGCCGCCCCTACTTCGTAACCCTCCGAAGAATAGCGGAACGCATAAACCGCGAACGCATCCCGAACGTCTCCATGCGCGAGCTCTCGATAGGCATGAGCCACGACTTCGAAGTGGCAATCGAAGAGGGAGCGACCATAGTGAGGATCGGACGCGCAATATTCGGCGAAAGGCCGGCGAAGAAAACCACAAAGACTTAACCCGCCATATGAGGCTCTTGCAAAACTCCAAAAACACCCTTCGACAAGCTCAGGGTGAACGGTGGTTACATTAAAATTATTGATTTTCCCCGTTCGTGGTAAGCCTCCTGAGCCTGCCGAAGGGCGAACCACAAATAATACTTTTGCAGAGGCTCATGTTCAAAAACAAAACCATAGGCTTCATAGGCGCCGGCAACATCTCCGAAGCCATTATTAAAGGGATACTGTCGGCAAAGCTCGCAGTGCCGTCCCGCGTAATCGCGAGCGACAAAGACAGTGGAAAGCTCGCCTCTCTTGCCGAAAATCACGAGATACGCATCGTAAGCAATAACTCTTCCGTTATTGAAGACTCGAACGTTGTTGTCATGGCAATAAAACCCTCTGACATGGAAGAGGTGCTTTTGGAAACAGCGAAGGCATTCGACAAGGGAAAACTCCTCATATCCGTAGCGGCAGGAAAGAGGACGAAATACATGGAAGACGCGCTTATAAGAGGAGGCCTTAAAATACTACCTCCCATAATACGCGCCATGCCCAACACACCGGCGCTCGTCAAAGCCGGAGCCACCGGGGTTTTTGCCGGAGAAGGAGCGACGAAAGACGACCTTGATATTGCCTGCCGAATATTCTCCTCAATCGGAGAAGTGGTAGTTGTAAAGGATGAATCCCTGATGGATTCGATAACGGGAGTAAGCGGAAGCGGCCCTGCCTATGTGTTTCTTTTCATGACTGCCATGATAGAGGCGGCTGAAAAAAATGGAATTCCAAGGGAAGACGCGAAAAAACTCGTAATCCAAACAACGCTCGGGGCCGCGAAACTCGCCAAGGAAAGCGGAACGGAACTCTTTGAACTCATACGCATGGTTTCATCCCCCGGAGGCACGACCGTAGCCGGGCTTAAGGTGTTCGAGGAATCGGGCATAAGAAAAATCGTTGAAAAGGCAATTAACGCCGCGATAAAAAGAGCAAAAGAACTGTCAGGGGGATAGGTAAAACATCATGTTCATACCGGCAAACTTCATTGAGGCCATTGCAGAGGTTCTCTCGTGGGCCCTTTACGCCTACATGTGGATTATCATCGCGAGGGCGATTCTATCCTGGGTAAACCCCGATCCCTATAACCCGATAGTGCAGTTCCTCTACAAGGCCACGGAGCCGCTCCTCCATAAAATAAGAAGGATTCTTCCCAACATGGGAGGCATAGACATCTCTCCGATAATAGTGCTCGTCGCGATAATGTTCCTCCAAAAATTCCTCATTGGCACGCTCCATGACTTAGCCATGAAGCTGCGGTACTATCCTTAATGGCCGTATCGGAAAAGAAATGCCCGCCTTTCGCAGTTCAAAAAGGGGAGTTCCTGTATTTAAAGATTTACGTCCAGCCCGGGGCATCGAAAAGCTCGGTATCAGGAGAGCACGACGTGTATTTGAAGATAAGGATAAGCTCGCCGCCTGTCGAAGGCAAGGCGAACGAGGCGCTCGTTGAATTTCTCTCGGACGCGCTTAAAGTCAGAAAATCCCGGATTTAGATTATGGAAGGCCTTAAATCGAGGAAAAAACTCTTGAGGATTTCAAACGCGACAATGAAAGACTTGGAGAGGCTTATAACCAGAAAACCCTGAAAAAGTAACGCAAAAATAATTTTAAGAAAGCGCCATCGCCCCTAAGATTCCCGAATCCATGATTTTGTTGATGGATAAGCCGCGATATTCCGCGTAAGATTTTTTCTTCTTTCCGATACGGATGGTTATTCCGTAAGGCCTGAGCGCGAAAAAGGCGTCTTCGTCCGTAACATCGTCTCCGATATAGACAGGCAAACCTTTAGGCGCGAACCTCTTCCACATCCACAAAACAGCCTTCCCCTTGTCCCACGAAAGAGGCCTTACCTCCAGCAACATCTTGCCGCCCGTCAACCGGAATTTATGCGGCTTAAGCCACGGCGTAACGGCTGTCTTGACTATTTTCGCGGCCTTCTTATGATACCGCTTTCCTACGCGCCTGAGATGAACGGCGAGGGAGAGGCCTTTGTTTTCAATATGGACGTTTGGAATTCCCGATAACTTTTCGATTAATTCTTTTTCGAGACTCTTAAGCGGTCTTTTGCATGCATCGCCTTTTCTCAACAAAAATCGCCCGCGATAATATACCTCCATGCCGTGGTTGGATGCGTATATGACATTGTTCAAACCCGCTCTTTTTCTTATGTCTTTAAGCGACCTGCCCGTGACAATGGCGATAATGCATTCCTTGTTTTTGGAAAGCCTCTCGAACCAATTCCTTACCTTATCCGGAATAAACGCCTCCTCCGGATTCCTGACTATCGGGGAAAGAGTGCCGTCGAAATCGAACATGAGCATGAATCTTATCATTCGTGGCGGACCTGGGTAAGTTCCGTGATAATGTCCGCCGCCCATTTGTAGATGTTATTTTGCCTGACGACTTCACGCATCCTTTTCATACGAAGACTTTTTTCTTCAGGCTCCATTTCGACCGCCGCTTTTATCATGTCCGCCATTTGCTCTATGTCATACGGATTTACGAGAAGGGCGTCCCTTAGTTCTCTCGAAGCCCCCGTAAACGTGCTCAGTATCAATACGCCCTGTTCGTCATCCCTCGAGGCTACGAACTCCTTCGCGACAAGATTCATGCCGTCATGAAGAGAGGTTACCATGCAAAGGTCGGCATGCTTGTAATACGGCTCTATCTCCGCGTGCGAGAAATGCCTGTGCAGAAACACAATGGGCATCCAGTTGCCCGATTGGAACCTCCAGTTGATGCGGTCCGCCTCCGCCTTTACTCCGGCGGCAAAGTCATGGTAGCTCTTTATATGTTCCCTGCTCGGCGCGGCGATTTGCACGAACGTGAAAAGCCCGCGGTATTCCGAGTATTTTTCCATAAAACGCTCAATCGCCCTGAATCTCTCAAGGATTCCCTTTGTATAATCGAGCCTGTCGACGCCGACTCCCAGGATTGAGCCCTTCGCGCCGAGTTCCTTGAATAGTTCTTCCTTGTTTTTAATCCCGGTATCGGACGGCGTCCGCGAAAAATCAACGCTTATGGGAAAAGGCTTCACCAAGGCGGTGTGCTCCGTTTTGGTTACCGAGAAATGCTCCCAATCCGTCTGGCATTCCATATATCTGTCGACCGTCTCGAGAAAATTGTTGCAATGGAACTGGGTATGAAAGCCTATGATATCCGCGCCCAACATTCCGTGCAAAATCTCGCGCTTCCACGGGCATATGCCGAAGGCCTCGGGATTCGGCCACGGTATATGCCAGAAAAGGACTATCTTCACGTTAGGATACCTCTCTTTTATGATCCTCGGAAGTATTGAGAAGTGATAGTCCTGAATGAAGATATATGTCTCGTTTTCAATGGTATCCTCCAAGGCTCTGGCAAACTTGAGATTCACCTCCTGATAACGCGCCCAGTCGTTCATGCGAAAGACAGGCCGCGTATGGGCAATGTGGCATAAAGGCCACAACCCTTCGTTCGAGAAACCGTAATAATATCCTTCTTCCTCCTCCTGCGTGAGCCAAACCCTCTTCAAATCATACTGGGGATTTTCGGGCGGAACGCGAACTATGTTGCGCCTGTCAACGACTTCCCTGTCGGCATTTCCAGAGCCGTGCGCGACCCACAACCCGCCGCACGCCTTTAGTATCGGGTCAAGCGCCGTAACAAGGCCGCTTGCCGGACTTATGCACTCGACCAACTTCCCGCGCC
>JBBTLC010000175.1:0-5272 GCA_038068875.1 Deltaproteobacteria bacterium | reverse complement strand
GCAATATAATTAGACCCTACCGCCCCTCAACCGCTTTTAGTTTTGCCAGAAGAAGTTCCCTCTTGTCCGAAAGTTTTCCGTATTCAGGGTCGTCTTCCTTAAGACCCTTCAACGTCTCTTCGACGTCCTTAATCTCGTCTTTAACTTCCGAGGCGTTTATGGATTCCGCGGGGAAGGCAGTATCAACGAGTATGTTCGTCCTCTCGGCCGTCACCTCGGCGAAACCTCTTCCTATGGCGAAACGGACTGACGCGCCATCGGCCTTATATTTTACCACTCCGGGTTTAAGAGTAGTCAGAAAGTCCGCATGCCCCCGTAAGACTCCGAACTCGCCCTGTTCGCCCGGGGCCGTAACCTCTTCAACCTCTTTCAAAAGCACAACACCCGAAGGGGTTACTATGTCTAATAGAAATTTTTCAGCCAAGATTCTTCTCCGTCAAGAACATTCTTGTTTTGTCCCAAATAATACAAGGATCAGGCATGATTAACTTCTTCCCCCCTCACCCTACCCTCTCCCGCGAGGGGAGAGGAAATAAAAAAAGAATGGCTTGACAACACAGTTGCTCAGCCCTGCTTATACCTTAAGTTTTTCGGCCTTTTCGAGGACTTCCTCTATCGAGCCAACCATGTAGAAGGCCTGCTCCGGAATATCGTCATACTTGCCTTCGGCTATCTCCCTGAAGCCCTTTACCGTATCTTTCACTGGGACGTATTTTCCGGGCGTTCCGGTGAACTGCTCGGCGACGAAGAAGGGCTGCGACAGGAACCTCTGGATCTTTCTCGCCCTCACAACCACTAACTTGTCCTCTTCGGAAAGTTCGTCCATGCCGAGGATGGCGATTATATCCTGAAGGTCTTTATACTTCTGCAATACCTGCTGGACTTTTCTCGCGGTTAAGTAGTGCTCTTCTCCGACTATGTACGGATCGAGAATGCGCGAAGTCGAATCGAGCGGATCGACCGCCGGGTATATGCCGAGCTCGGCTATCTGCCTCGAAAGAACCGTCGTCGCGTCAAGATGCGCGAAGGTCGTGGCCGGGGCAGGGTCCGTCAAATCGTCGGCCGGCACGTATATGGCCTGCACCGAGGTTATGGAGCCTTTTGTCGTCGAGGTAATCCTCTCCTGCAACTCTCCGACGTCTGTCGAAAGGGTGGGCTGGTATCCGACCGCGGAAGGGATGCGGCCGAGAAGCGCCGAGACCTCGGAATTGGCCTGCACGAACCTGAATATGTTGTCTATGAATAAAAGAACGTCCTGCCCTTCCTCGTCCCTGAAGTATTCGGCCGATGTAAGGGCCGTCAACGCGACCCTCGCCCTCGCGCCAGGGGGCTCGTTCATCTGTCCGTATATAAGGGCGGCTTTGTCTATGACCCCGCTCTCTTTCATCTCGAGCCAGAGGTCGTTTCCTTCCCTCGTCCTCTCGCCGACTCCGGCAAAGACCGAATATCCGCCGTGCTGCATGGCGACGTTATTGATGAGTTCCATGATGAGAACCGTCTTGCCGACTCCGGCGCCCCCGAAAAGCCCGATCTTTCCTCCCTTGAGATAAGGGGTTAAAAGGTCAACGACCTTAATACCGGTCTCAAAGACTTCCATCTTGGTTGATTGGTCTTTAAAACTCGGCGCAGGCCTGTGTATGGGATAGCGCTTTTCGCTCTTTACGGGGCCTCCTTCGTCAACAGGCTCTCCGATTACGTTGATTATCCTCCCGAGGACGGCCTTGCCGACCGGAACCAATATGCCGTCGCCGGTATCCATGGCAACCGTTCCCCTTACGAGGCCTTCGGTCGCGTCCATGGCTATGCACCGAACCGTATTTTCGCCTATGTGCTGAACGACCTCGACCACGAGATTCCATTCCGTGTCATTTAAGCTCGGGTTAGTCACTTTTATTGCGTTATAAATCGGCGGGAGTTTCCCGGGCGGGAACTCGATATCGAGAACAGGCCCTATGACCTGCGTTATTTTCCCAATGTTTTTATCCGTCATCTCGAACCTCCGTCTCTTGTTATCCGTTATCGGTTATTTTGTTTTTCCCGGTAACCGTATTATTTAAGCGCCTCGGCGCCGCCTATAATCTCCATCAGTTCCTTGGTTATCGCCGCCTGACGCACCCTGTTGTACTGGAGCGTAAGGCCGCTTATCATCTCGGAGGCGTTCTTCGAGGCCGAATCCATGGCCGCCATCCTCGCGCCGTACTCGCTCGCGGAAGATTCCAAAAGCCCCATGAATATCTGTACTTCTATATATTTCGGCAAAAGGCTCGAAAGCACGCCCTCTTTCGAGGGCTCGAATATGCACTCGGCCGGTTCTTCTTTCGCCTCGGTCTCGGGCGCGCTCACCGGAAGGAGTTTCTGCACCACGGGCTTTTGCGTGAGAATGGATTTGAATTCGCTGTATATGAGATACACCTCGGAGGAACGGCCCTCCGTATATCCCTTTACGAAGTCCCCGGCTATCTCGACGGCCGTGGCGTACGAGGGCCTTCCGTTGCCGAAAGGTCTTGTCTTTACGATAGGATGAGATCTGTTCTTGAAATACTCAATGGCGCGGCGGCCTATAAGATTCAGATTGACGTTTTGCTCCGGGTGTTCGCGCACGAACCTCTCGGCGGTCCTTATGAGTTGCCCATTGAAGCCTCCGCAAAGCCCCCTGTCGGACGCTATGAGTATCAGCTCTGTTGCGTCCCCGCCGGAACCCTTTGAAAGAAGCGGGTGGCTTCCTGGCGCCACCTTGGACGCCAACGAAGCGACAAGGGATTTTATCTTCTCCGCGTACGGCCTCGCGGCAAGCATCTCTTCGTGCGCGCGGCGGAGTTTGGCGGCGGAAACCATCTTCATGGCCTTGGTTATCTGCCTTGTGTTCTTTACGCTCTTTATACGGCGTTTTATGTCGCTAAGAGTTGCCATTAGACTCCGTTATTTCTCCTCCGCGACGAAGAGTTCTTTGAACTCGTCCAGGGCGGCATTGAGTTTTTTCTTCATATCGTCGTCAAGGGCTTTTTTCTCGGCAAGTTCCTTCAACACCTCGGGCCGCCTCGTTTCAAGGAACGCGTCAAGTTCGTCCTCGTATTTTCTGAGTGCGCCGATAGGATAAGCGTCAATATAACCGTTCGTCGCGGCGTATATGATAAGCACCTGCTTTTCAACGGACAAAGGCTTGTACTGGCCCTGCTTCAAAATCTCGACGAGGCGTCCGCCCCTCGCCAACTGCCTCTGCGTGGCCGGGTCCAGGTCGCTCCCGAACTGCGCGAACGCCGCGAGTTCCCTGTACTGCGCGAGGTCAAGCCTTAATGTTCCGGCTATCTGCTTCATGGCCTTTATCTGCGCACTTCCTCCCACGCGGGACACCGAAAGACCGACGTTTATGGCAGGCCTGACACCCGAATAGAAAAGGTCGGACTCGAGATATATCTGTCCGTCGGTAATGGATATGACGTTAGTCGGAACGTACGCCGAGACGTCTCCCGCCTGAGTTTCTATTATCGGGAGCGCCGTAAGAGAGCCTCCGCCAAGGGCGTCGCTTAACTTAGCGGCCCTCTCGAGAAGCCTTGAATGGAGATAAAATACGTCTCCGGGATACGCTTCCCTTCCGGGAGGGCGCCTCAAGAGAAGCGACAACTGCCTGTAAGCCACGGCGTGCTTGGAAAGGTCGTCGTACACGCCGAGCGCGTGCTTTCCGTTATCCCTGAAGTACTCGCCTATGGTGCAACCCGTGTAAGGCGCTATAAACTGAAGAGGCGCGGGAGTGGACGCCGTGGCCGCGACCACGACGGTATAATCGAGGGCGCCATGCTCGCGGAGTTTTTCGACTATGAGGGCGACGGTGGACTGCTTCTGCCCTATGGCGACGTATATGCAGGCAACCCCCTGCCCCTTCTGGTTTATGATTGTGTCTATGGCTACCGCCGTTTTGCCGGTCTGGCGGTCTCCTATTATAAGCTCCCTCTGTCCCCTTCCGATTGGTATCATGGCGTCTATGGCCTTGATGCCGGTCTGGAGCGACTCCTTAACCGGCTTTCTCGCGACGATTCCCGGGGCCTTTAGTTCGACCCTTCTCATTTCCTTTGAATCTATCGGGCCCCTCTCGTCTATCGGCTGGCCGAGGGCGTTGACGACCCTTCCCAAAAGCCCTTCGCCGACCGGTACCTCGACTATCCTTCCGGTCCTCTTTACGATGTCGCCTTCTTTTATCATATAGTCGGCGCCGAATATCACGACTCCGACGTTATCTTCTTCGAGGTTAAGAACCATGCCGTATATGGAGCCCGGGAATTCCACGAGCTCTCCGGCCATTACCTTCTCAAGCCCGTAAACCCTCGCTATTCCGTCGCCGACCGATATGACCGTGCCGATCTCTTCTATGTTTATCTCTTTCTCGAAACCCTTTATACGGCTTTTGAGAAGTTCGCTTATTTCGGCCGCCTTAATCATAATCAAAACGCTCCTTCCAGTAATTTTTCCTTGGCCTTTTCGAGCTGGGTCTTGACGCTTCCGTCAAGTATCGTGTTGCCTATCCTTATGACCATGCCGCCTATAAGTTCCGGCCTCGCGGAAAAAGACACGACTGCTTCCTTTTTGGTCTCTGCCGCTATCTTATCCTTTATGGAATTAAGTATCGCGTCCGTAATGGGCGCCGGGGCCTGCACCTCCACCCGGAGCCTTCCCGAAAGCTCGTCCTGCATCTTTGAATACGCGGCGTCTATCTCGTGTAAGAGCCTTATGCCTCTTTTCTCGACAAGTATCTCCATGAACCTTTTAACCGTTTCGGTTATCCCGGCGGCCTCGCACACCTTTTCAAGAAGCTCGAGCCTTACCTCCATCTTATGCATGGGATTCAAGAGTATCTTGTAAAGGGTCGGTTCCGCGGCGAATACAACGACAAGGTTTGCCAGCTCGCTCCCGTACAGGGCGCGGGACAAGTCATCTTTGCCTATGGCTATGAGGGCGGAAGCGTATCTTTTCGCGATAGCGGCCTTGCGCATCTAATTAATCCTGAGCCTTTCGGTATAGCCTTTTAAAATTCTTTCCTGATCCTCGGCCTTGAGTTCCCTGCTTAATATCTCCCTTGCCATTTCAACGGCAATCCCGGCGACCTCGTTGCGTATCTCTATCTTGGCCTGCTTGACCTCCTGCTCGGCGAAAAGCCTGGCCTGCTCCTTTAATTTCCTTACGCTCTCGTCGGCCTCCTTAAATATCCTCTCCCTGTCGGCCTCGGCCTCGGCCATTATCTTGTCCTTTATCTCGGAGAGCTTGCTTTCAAGAAGGGCGA
>JBBTLC010000174.1:0-2196 GCA_038068875.1 Deltaproteobacteria bacterium | reverse complement strand
CCTCCCCTTGTAAAGGGGAGGAGATTTTAGACATGCCTTATATCACCCCGCCCTTTATAAGGTCGTGGAGGTGTATTATTCCGGCCGGCTCTTCGGGCTTATCCTTCTTATGGGCGAAAAGGGCGGTAATGGAATGCTCTTCCATGAGCTTAAGCGCCGCCTCGATGAGCGCGTCCTCGCTTATGACCTTCGGGTTTTTCGTCATTATCTCTCCGGCCGTACGCTCGAAAACGAGCGGGCTTTTTTCCAATGCCCTCCGGAGGTCGCCGTCGGTTATTATGCCCACCAGCCTTTTGCCTTTTTTAACCCCCGTAAGGCCGAGCCTTTTTTGAGTCATCTCGAGTATCGCCTTTTTCATCGGCGTTTCAGGCGAAACCATGGGGAGTTCTTTACCCGCGTGCATGAACTCGGATACCTTCAAAAGCCTTCTTCCGAGGCTTCCGGCCGGGTGAAGCATGGCGAAGTCCTCTGCCTTAAAGCCGCGCCTTTCCAATAAAACTACCGCGAGGGCGTCACCCATGGCTAATGTGGCCGTGGTGGACGCCGTCGGGGCGAGCCCAAGCGGGCACGCCTCCTCTTTTACTCCTATGTCTATCGTAACGTCGGAATGCTTCGAGAGGGTCGAATTAGCCCTTCCGGTCATCGCAACGACCTTTACCCCGAGCCTCTTTATTGCCGGAAGCATCCTTATGAGTTCCTCTGTCTCGCCTGAATTAGACACTGCTATAAGGACGTCACCCTTGCCGAGCATGCCCAAATCCCCGTGCGCGCCGTCGGCGGGGTGCAGAAAAAAGGAACTCGTTCCGGTCGAGGCGAAGGTCGAGGCCATCTTCTGGCAGATGATGCCGCTCTTGCCCATGCCGGACACAACGACCTTGCCTTTGGCAAAAAGCAGGAGCTCTACCGCTGTAACGAAGTTTTTGTCGAGCTTTTGCTTAAGGGACGCGACGGCTCTTGCCTCTATGCCGAGCACCCTTTTGGCGATTTCGATTGTCTTTTTTTTGTTGTTTTTTTTCATGGTGGTTTATGATTATAGGTTCGGGTCAATCTCTTTCTTGCTTTCTTACCCCACCCGGCCTCCCCTTATAAAGGGGAGGAGACATTATTTCTCCCCTCCTTGCCAAGGAGGGGCAGGGGGAGGTGTTTTTTCTCAATCATCCCCGCCCCTTTATAAACTCGTCAAGTTCCAAGAGTTCCTTCATAAACCTCTTCGCGTCCTTTAAGGCAATGGAGTTCGGCCCGTCGGATAACGCTTTATCCGGGTTCGGGTGGACTTCCATGAAGATTCCGCTCACCCCTACTGCTACCGCCGCCCTCGCGAGATATTCTATCATGCCCCTGTCTCCGCCCGAAGAAGCGCCCTTGGAAGACGGGCGCTGGACGCTATGGGTCGCGTCGAATACGACCGGAAAACCCATGCTGGCCATTATGGGAATGCTCCTGAAATCCACCACAAGGTTATTGTACCCGAAAGACACGCCCCTCTCGGTGAGTATTACCGAGCCGTTCCCTGTCGAGAGGACTTTCTTCACGGCCTCTTTCATGGAGTCCGGGGCCATGAACTGGCCTTTTTTTATGTTCACCGGAAGGCCGGTCTTTCCCGCGGCCAACAATAAGTCCGTCTGTCTGCAAAGGAATGCCGGTATCTGAAGACAATCAACAACTTCGGAAAGTTCCTTACAGTCGCTCACACAGTGCGCGTCCGTAAGTATTGGCACATCGTATCTTTTCTTAATCTTCTCGAATGCCTTTATGCCTTTTTTAAGCCCCGGCCCGCGAAAAGACTTCAGGCTCGTCCTGTTGGCCTTGTCGTAAGAAGCCTTGAACACAAGACTCGCGCCGAGGCTCGAAGTAACCTCGATTAGGGTTTCGACAATCGTAAACACGGTCTTTTCGTCCTCTAAGACGCAGGGGCCCGCGATAAAAACAAGCGGCCCTCCGCCGCCTATGGGAATATTTTTTATTTTAACGGTTTTCATGATTTAAAATGCCGCTTCCCCCTCACCCTACCCTCTCCCACAAGGGGAGAGGAAAGAACTACACCCATCATTTTGTCTTTGCCTCCTCTCCCACAAGGGGAGAGGAAAGAACTACACCCATCATTTTGTCTTTACCTCCTCTCCCCGACGGGGAGAGGATTAAGGTGAGGGGTCTTTAATTTTCTTTTCCTATGACCCTCAAGTCCCCCTCACCCTA
>JBBTLC010000173.1:0-2831 GCA_038068875.1 Deltaproteobacteria bacterium | reverse complement strand
TTTATGTTATCGGGCGTGTCGAAGTCAGGCTCGCCCGCGCCGAACCCTATGACGTCCATGCCTCTAAACTTCATCTCCTTCGCCTTGGCGGTAATGGCGAGGGTCGCGGACTCCTCTAACCCTTCCATTCTTTTGGATATCTTGACCATGAGAGACGCCTT
This sequence comes from Deltaproteobacteria bacterium, assembly GCA_038068875.1. Lineage (GTDB taxonomy): Bacteria > Desulfobacterota > GWC2-55-46 > GWC2-55-46 > DRQE01 > JBBTLC01. The sequence goes on along the minus strand of JBBTLC010000173.1, from coordinate 2,670 downwards.
TGCCCTATCTGTTTTCAGGGCCGAATTTTTTCTTGAACCTCTTGACGACGTTAGGGGTTACGAACGCGTTCATGTCTCCGCCGAGCCGCGCTATCTCTTTTATAAACCTCGAACTTATCGGCGCGTAACTCTCGGCCGTCATCATGAAAACCGTCTCTATGTCCGGGGCGAGCTTTCTGTTGGTGAGCGCCATCTGAAACTCGTACTCGAAGTCAGACACCACCCTTAGCCCCCTCACTATGACAAAGGACTTTTTCTTTTTGACGTAATTTATGAGGAGCCCTTTGAAACCCTCGACCTTTACGTTTTTATGCTTCGTTGTCACCTCGCATATCATGGCGACCCTCTCCTCTACCGTAAAAAGAGTCGTCTTCGAGGTGTCTGCCGCTACCGCTACTATGAGCGTGTCGAAGAGTTTCAGGCCTCTCTCTATGACGTCCAGATGCCCCTTGGTTATCGGGTCGAAGGTGCCCGGATATATCGCGATGCGCTTTGTCATCAAATGTCCTTTTTTTTCAAGAACCAAACCGCCGTGTCCCCGTAGGTCTTTTCCTTTATGACGTCAAAGCCGGCCGCGTCAATCATGGAGGCGTTTCTCTTTGCCGCCTCGCACACGACGAGGCCGTCCTCTTTTAGTATCGAACTTACCGAAACCGCGCCGAGAGTCCCGTTCGTAAGAGAAACGTCCGCGTACGGGGCGTCAATAAAAATCAAATCAAACGACGCGCCTTTGACCGAAAGCCACTTGACGGCTTCGGTCGCGTCTTTCTTCAACACGCTCGAGCGTTCGGTAAAGCCGCAGAGCGCGAGATTCTTTCTGACTATGGCCAACGCGCTTACGTCGTTATCAACGAAGACTGCTTCCCCCGCGCCCCTCGAGAGGGCCTCTATGCCCATGGCGCCGGTTCCGGCGAAAAGGTCGAGAATGCGTCCCGCCCACGAAAGGTCCTGCCCGAGGACGTTAAAAACGGCCTCCCTTGCCATATCGGAAGTCGGCCTTACGGAAAGATGAGTGAACGAAACAAGCCTTCTGCCTTTGACTTTGCCGCCGACGACTCGCATGGGAAAACCCCAAAAATAGCCACTAATTTTTGTGGAAACCGGCAAGTTGCACGACCCACCCTATGGGGTGGGTACCCCGACGAGGCGGCGGCCATTTTTGCGACCGAGCCGTATGTTCATACGGTGAGGAGCAAAAATGCGCCGACAACGAAGTCGGGCGGGCAAATCGCCGGTTTGTAAAATAGCGAGGTTTCTAATCACTATTTTACGAAAAACCGTCCTACTTGACTTCTCCGATAACCTTGACGGAGATTAATCTGCTTCTCGGACCGTCAAATTCGGAAAAATAAACAGCCTGCCACTGCCCGAGCGCGAGGCGTCCTCTTGTTATCGGTATCGTTATGCTGTTTCCGACAAGGAGGGATTTAAAATGGGCGTCGGCGTTTTTGCCGTAATCGCCCTTGTTGTGGCGGTAGTCCGGCTTATTCGGAATCCAGTTGTTAAGAAAATCGTGAAGGTCGAGCCCGAGTTCCCTGTCGGCGTTATTAAGGTGCAGGGACGCCGTCGTATGGCCGGTGAAGACGAGCACCATGCCTTCGGTCACTCCGCTTTCGAGAAGCACCGCCTCGACCTGATCGGTTATCTTTATCTCCTCGGCCTTCTTTTTGGTGTTAAGACGTATCGCGCTCGTAAAAACCTTCATCCGTCCTCCTTGCGGGCCGGGCGCCCGATGGTTACTATATATTAAGCCCTGAACCTGCCTATCTCGGATATCATGCCGCGCTTTATGGCGTCGCGTATCGCGCCGACCGCGTTATCCACCTCGTCCTCTTCGACCGATATCCTGCGTTCAACCTCGTCATATTCGTCGGAAGCGCCAGAGACGCTCACCTTGCACGATATATAGCGGTCTTTAAGGATGCTCTCTATCAAGCTGGCATCGACTTCGTCAAAAGACGAATATACGTCGACAAAACGCACCTTAGTTGCCATAAGCCTTTTAAGTATATTGAAATGCCGGGTTCTTGTCAACAGCCGGCCTCTGATAACGGCCTTCCGTAAACCCTTGAACTTTTCGCCGAACCCTGCGATAATTACGCAGTCAAAAGACGGAGGTCTATCGATGAAAAAAATCTTAAGCGTATTCCTATCTGTTGCGGCGTTCGCCCTTCTTACGGCGATGGGCGGCACGCCGGATTCCGAAGTGCCTGTGCCAAAGGTGGACTTCAGGGTTACGGTGACGGACGACCAGGATATTGCCACCAAATGCACGAACGTGAGCTGGGAGGGAGAAACCTTCTTCAAGGCCGAAAGGGGCAAAGGGGTCGTTACCGTGCCGTTCGAAAAGATAAAAAAGATAGTCAGGATAGGAAGCGCCGTCAACAGGAAAAGCGACTTCCAGATCCTCCTTAAATCAGGAGAGGTGGTTGCGGTCACGACCGACGACGACATGAGATTTCTCGGCGTAACGAGCTTCGGCACTTACAGGATATTCGCCAAAAACATAAAAGAAATCTCGTTCGAATAATCCCATGCCCCGCCTTGTTTATTCGGCCGCAATTGGTTTTTTATGCGTACTTCTCGTTGCGGCGGCCTTGGCAGGCGCGCCGGATGTGTCCGATAATAAGCCTGTCTTCATTCCTTTCAGCGACAGCAAAGGGGTGAAAA
>JBBTLC010000172.1:0-8779 GCA_038068875.1 Deltaproteobacteria bacterium | reverse complement strand
GGGGCCAATATCAAAAGGGTAAGAGAGTAGATTTTTTGCCATTGAGAGCCATTCGGCCCTCGGGGCCAATATCAAAAGGGTAAGAGAGTAGATGCCTAAAAAAGACGTCCTCACCATAGCGTTGCCCAAGGGGCGGCTCCTGAAGGAAGCGGTCGAAATATTCGTTGCCGCGGGAATAGACGCGGGAGCGGTATTAAAAAACGACCGCCGCCTCATCTTCGAAAACCAAAAAGACGCCGTGCGTTTCATGGTCGTCAGGGCGCAGGACGTGCCGGCATACGTTGAATACGGAGCCGCGGATCTGGGCATCGCGGGAAAAGACGTATTAATAGAGCAGGGCAAGGACCTTTACGAGCCCTTGGACATGGGCATCGGAAGATGCAGGATGGTCGTGGCCGAACCAAAGGCGCTTAAGGCCAAGGATAATCCGAGGAAATGGACACACGTCAGGGTCGCCACGAAATACCCGAACATCACGACCTCCTTTTTCCTTGAAAAAGGCGTGCAGGTGGAGATAATAAAACTCTACGGCTCCATAGAACTCGCCCCGCTCCTCGGGCTTTGCGAAAGGATAGTTGACCTCGTTCAGACCGGAGAAACTCTTCGGACCAACGGCCTTTCCGAGGTGGAGACCATAATGGACGTTACCTCGCGGCTCGTCTGCAACCGGGCGAGCCTGAAGACCAAACCAAAGAGGCTTAAAACCTTAATCGAGGCTCTCCGCAAAACTGTGGCGAAACGGAAATAGAACTAATGAGACTCATAGACGCGAAAGACCCCTCTTTTAAAAAAATCCTCGCTAAGATTGCCGGCCGGGGCATGGAGGACGCCTCGCGCGTCGAAAGAACCGTAAGAGACATCATAGTAGAAGTAAAAAAAAGGGGCGACACTGCCCTCGCCTCTTACACCAAAAAATTCGACAACGTGAATATCAAGGGCAGGATAAGGGTAACGGACAAAGAAATAGACTCGGCCCTTCGCGCCATTCCGAAAAAAGACGTCGAACTCCTTAAACTCGCGGCAAAGAGAATCGCGGCATTTCACAAGATAGGCGTGCCTAAGTCGTGGACGATTAAAGATTCATCCGGCGTAATGCTCGGCCAGAAGGTAACGCCAATCGAGCGCGTCGGCATCTACGCGCCCGGCGGCAAGGCCGCTTATCCCTCTACGGTGCTCATGGCCGCGATACCGGCGCGGGTCGCGGGAGTAAAAGAAATAGTAGTAACGACGCCGCCGCGGGGTACCCATCCGGAGGATGGGTCGGGCGGCATAAACCCATACGTGCTGGCGGCATCGCGCATAGCCGGGGTCGACGCCGTGTACCGCGTAGGCGGAGCGCAGGCAATAGCCGCCCTCGCCTACGGCACCAAGACGATACCGAGGGTGGATAAGATAGTGGGGCCGGGCAACATATTCGTGGCCACGGCAAAGAGGCTCGTCTTCGGCGTTGTCGCCATAGACATGGTGGCCGGGCCGAGTGAGATACTCATATTAAACGACGGAAGCGGCGACCCGACGTGGCTCGCATCCGACATGCTCTCTCAGGCCGAGCACGACGAACTCGCGTCCGCCATACTTATCACGACGAGCCACAGGATGGCGATAACGGTAAAAAAAGAGATTCTCCTCCAGCTCCGCTCACTCGAAAGACGCCGCATCGCCGAGGCGTCTCTAAAAAAATACGGCCTCATCATTATCGCGAAGAATTTAGACGACGCGCTTGGGATATCAAACACGCTGGCCCCGGAACACCTGGAACTTTCAGTCAGGAGGCCAAAAGAAGTGCTTCCAAAAATCAAAAACGCCGGGGCGATATTTTTAGGGCATCTCACTCCCGAGGCTTGCGGCGATTATTTAGCCGGCCCTAACCACACTCTGCCCACGGGAGGCACGGCCCGGTTTTCGTCGCCCTTGAATTCGACCGATTTCGTGAAACTCTCGAGCGTCATAGAATTCACGGAAAAGGCGTTGAAGAAACTCGGCCCCTCCATAGAAAGATTCGCCAATATGGAAGGGCTTACGGCTCACGCTAAAAGCGTTGGCATAAGGCTCAAAGAATTATAATTATCCCCAGACCACTACCCCCTCACCCTACCCTCTCCCATCCGCCAATCAGTAAGGCGGAGGAGAGGAGAAAAAATAAGGGGGGAGAGGGAAAACAAGAAGGAGGCAAACATGCCGAGGTCATCAGTCATAAAAAGAAAGACGACCGAAACCGACATAACTCTTTCCATGAATCTCGACGGAAAAGGAACGGGAAATATAAAAACCGGCATCCCCTTCTTCGACCACATGCTCACTCTTTTCTCAAAGCACGGGCTCTTCGACTTGAAGATTAAGGCAAAAGGCGACATAGACGTGGATTTTCACCACACTGAGGAGGACGTGGGCATCTGCCTCGGAGAGGCGATAAAAAAAGCCCTTGGAGACAAGAAAGGCATAAAACGCTACGGAACCTCTAACGTGCCGATGATGGACGCCCTCGCAACGGTTATCCTCGACATAAGCGGACGGCCTTATTTGAAATTTGATGTGCCTGCAAAATTTACAAGCAACTTATACAGTTTTATCGCAACGAAAAAACAGAAAGGCACAACGGCAGGCTTCGGCATTGGCTATACCAAAGAATTTCTAACAGCCCTCTCCAACACGGCCGGAATAGACATGCACGTAAGGCTTCATTACGGCGAAGACCTGCACCACTCCATAGAGGCCATATTCAAGGCCCTCGGCAGGGCGTTAAGGGTTGCGGTCGAAAAAGATAAACGCGTAAAGGGAGTGCTTTCGACAAAAGGGAAACTGTGAACTGCCGTGATACGCTATACGTAAGAGAAACTTTTTAAATCCCCCCTCACCCCACCCTCTCCCCCAAGGGGAGAGGAGAAAAAGGACAAAAAAAAGACATGACTTATTGGTTCTCCCCTTTTCCAAAGGGGAGAAAAAGAGGGGATTAAAATGGCGCAGATTAATCCCCCCGATCCCCTTTGAATATGGGGGAGAAAAAATATCATGATAGCCATAATAGACTACGATATGGGAAACCTGAGAAGCGTCGAGAAGGCTTTAAAACACGTCGGCGCGGACCCTGTTGTCACGAGAAATCCCAAAAGAATCCTCGACGCCTCGGCAGTGGTATTGCCGGGCGTCGGCGCCTTCAAAGAGTGCATGAGGAACCTCGAAAACTATTGCCTCGTGGAACCGATACTAAAGAGCATCTCCTCGGGCAAGCCCTTCTTAGGCATATGCCTCGGACTGCAACTCCTTTTCGAAGAAGGAGAAGAGGATGGCCCATCGAAGGGGCTCGGAGTCATAAAGGGAAAGGTCCTTAAATTCCCCTCCAACATGAAAGACGAAGGCCGCGAACTCAAGATACCCCACATGGGATGGAACGACGTAAAAAAACAAAAAGAATCCCGGTTTCTGAAAGACATTGAAGACGGAACCTTTTTCTATTTCGTTCACTCCTACTACGCCTCCCCTGACGACAAATCAGTCATACTCACGAAAACATCCTACGGAACGGACTTCGCAAGCTCTATCGAAAAGGACAACGTAATCGCGTGCCAGTTCCATCCTGAAAAGAGCCAGAAGGCCGGACTCAATCTCCTTAAAAACTTTGTCGGGATGAGATAACAGGAATGATAATAATCCCCGCCATAGACATAAAGCAAGGGCGTTGCGTAAGGCTTTGCCAGGGCGTGATGAGCGATGAAACAGAGTACTCAAAAGACCCCTCTGACGTCGCCAAAAGATGGGCGGATTCAGGAGCCGAACTCATACACATAGTTGACCTTGACGCCGCTATAGAGGGAACGCCCAAGAACCTGAGCACAATAGAAAAAATCGCCTCCTCGATAGCCGTGCCTCTTCAGATAGGCGGCGGCATAAGAAACGAAGAAACAGCCGAAAGATACCTCGACATAAAAGGCGTAATGCGCGTAATCTTAGGCACCCTCGCCTTAAGCGAGCCTAAAACAATCGAGTCCCTCGCAAGGCGTTACCCCGGACGGATAGCAATCGGCATAGACGCCAAGGACGGCTTCGTCGCGATAAAGGGCTGGGTCGAGGTGACGAAGACAAAAGCGATTGACCTCGCGAAAAAATTCGAGGGCATGGGGGTCGCGGCCATAATCTACACCGACATATCCAGAGACGGCATGCTCACGGGGCCTAACGTCAAGGCAACAAAAAAACTCATTGATACGATAAAGATACCCGTCATAGCATCAGGTGGAGTATCCAAAATAGACGACATCACGGCGTTAAAGAAAATCAAGGCCACCGGCGCGATAGTCGGCAAGGCCCTTTACTCGGGCGCGATTGATTTAAAAAAATCTATAAGGGCGGCGAGGGACTGAATACCAAATGCTTACGAAAAGGATAATCCCCTGCCTCGACGTTAAAGACGGCAGGGTCGTAAAGGGAATCGGCTTCGTCGGCTTAAGGGACGCCGGAGACCCTGTCGAGGCGGCAAAGGCCTACGACGCGCAGGGCGCGGACGAACTCGTGTTCCTCGACATAACCGCGTCCCATGAAAAAAGAAAAACCATACTCGACATCGCGGAGCGCACGGCCGAAGAGGTCTTTATGCCGGTCACTATCGGCGGGGGCATAAAGACGATAGACGACATAAGGGAGATGCTGCGCGCCGGGGCCGACAAGGTCTCGATAAACACCTCGGCCGTGGAAAATCCCGAATTCATAAGAAAGGCGGCCGAAAAATTCGGAAGCCAGTGCATAGTCGTCGCCATAGACGCGAAGAAAAAAGGCGGCTCGTGGGAGGTCTACACCCACGGGGGAAGAAAACCGAGAGGCCTTGACGCAGTGGAGTGGGCATCGAGGGCCGTGGAACTCGGCGCCGGAGAAATACTCCTTACGAGCATGGACAAAGACGGCACAAAAGACGGCTACGACATAGCCCTCACCAGAAGCGTCTCCATGGCAGTTACAGTGCCTGTCATAGCCTCGGGCGGGGCCGGAAGTTTAGAACACCTCCTCGACGCCTTCACCCAAGGCATGGCTGACGCGGCCCTTGCCGCGTCCATCTTCCACTTCGGGGAGCATACCATAGGGGAAGCCAAGACATTTCTCGCCGGAAAGGGTGTGCGGGTGAGGCATGGGTGAAGCGAAAAAGAAGGGAAGATTCCTTAAGGTAATAATCGTCCAGAAGTTCATTACCGGCATAATCGAGATAGTTTTGGCATTCGGCATCCTGAGGTTCGCGGGAAAGGACTTGGCTGAGATGGTTCGTAACGCGGCCTTTTACCTCGGAATCGCCGAGGAAAACAATTTCATTCAAGGGACTCTCATGAAAGCCGAAGCCCTGCACGCCAATACCATCCTCGGCGCTTCGGCAAGCCTTTTCCTCTTAGGCGGCCTCGCGCTCCTCGAAGCATACGGCCTTCACATGAGGAAGAAATGGGGCGAGTGGCTCACCGTCATATCCACCTCTCTTTTCATACCTTACGAAATCTGGATCCTTATCGCGCACCCCTCGATAATAAAACTCTCCATACTCGTCTTCAACTGCGCCATAGTCTACTATCTCGCGAAGCACAAAGAACTCTTCAGAAAAAAGAAGGGCTGAGACCGCAGTCCGCCCTGCATTTTATTCTTTCACGTAGCGCCTCCCTTTAGGGTTGCTTCTTTCAGTAAAGATTAAGCCTATCATTGAGACCACCCGCTCGAAATTACGCAGGGCTAAAGCCCTGCCCTACGGCTGACACAAGATAAGATACATTACCACGGCTTCCTCCTCCCCTTGACATTAGCCGAGACTGCGCTATAAATCTCTATATAGATTCCCGCTTCCGTCCGCCTTACTGATTGGCGGAGCGGACGGGAATGACGGAAATAGACCGCAAAAAAGGAGAACTGCAATGGCGTATCAAGCGAAAAAATTCGAACTGAAAAATCTCGAAGGCATCTCGGAAAACCAGATATCCCAGCACAGGGACATACTCTACGCCGGATACGTAACGAAACTCAACGAGATAGAAGAAAGACTAAAGACAGCGGATATAAGCAAGGCAAACCAGATATTCAGCGAGCTGCGCGCCCTTAAGGCGGAAGAATCCTTTGCCTTGAACGGAGTGCTTCTCCACGAACTATACTTCGAAAATCTCGGCGGCAAAGGCGGCCAACCTACGGGAGAACTTTCAAATCTTATCGCAAAGGATTTCGGCTCCTTCCAAAAGTGGGAAGCCGAGTTCAAGGCCTGCGGCATGGCGGCAAGGGGATGGGTGATACTCGCATTTTGCCCGGTTGACGGAAGACTGCATAACTTCTGTCTTGATTCTCACAATACGAACGTCGCCCCCATGGCCCCTCCCGTCCTCGTGATGGACGTCTATGAACACGCCTACATGATAGATTACGGGGTGAAAAGGGCTCCTTACATAGAGGCCTTCATGAAAAATATCGATTGGAAAGTCTGCGGCCAAAGGCTCTCTGCCGCGCCGAAAGGCCTTATCGAAAAGATTGCGGCAAGTTAACCGGAGACTACGCCGAAAGCCTCCAAAAAAAACGCCGGGGCAAAAGCCGCTCCGGCGTTTCTCTTTTCCGACGGAATAATTCCCCTCAAGCACTCTCTATAAAAAGAAGCCCCGGGTCTTCGAGATAGCTTATGACGTCGTTCATGAACCGGCCGGCCTCGCTCCCGTCCGCGACCCTGTGGTCAAACGTGAAGGAAAGATGAAGAACCTTCCGAACGACTATGGCGTTGTCCTTGACCCACGGCTCGTCCTTAATCCTCCCCATGCCGAGTATCGCTACGTCGGGATAATTTATGATGGGAGTGGCGTAAGTGCCGCCTATCGTGCCGTAATTGGTTATGGTAAAGCTCGATCCCTTGAGTTCATCTATCGAAAGTTTTCTCTCCCTCGCCTTAAGTCCCAGTTCATGGATTTCCGAGGCCAAGGCGATTATGGTCTTTTTATCAGCGTCCTTGACCACAGGCACCATAAGCCCGTCGGGCGTATCCACGGCAACGCCTATATTATAGTACTTTTTAACGACTATCTCCTCTGTCTCCTCGTCAACGCTCGAGTTGAGATAAGGATGCTTCATCAGGGCGTGAACCGCCGCCTTTATGAAAAACGGCATAAGGGTAAGGTGTATGCCCTTTTTGTCGGCGCCGGTCTTTTCGCGCGCCTTGAGATTCCACAGCTCGGTTATGTCCGCGTCGTCCATGCCCGTGACAAAAGCCGAATTTTTCTGCGACAGAAGAAGATTCCTGGCTATGGCCTTTCTTACGCCCTTTATCGGCACCCTCTCGATTAAGCCGTGCCTGTCCTTTGTCTCTTTTTTCACGGACTGCGCGACAGAGCGGACGTCCTCCTCGGTTGTCCGGCCTCCCGCGCCGGTGCCCTTAATCTTAAGCAGGTCTATTCCGAGCTTCTTCGCGAGATTCCTGACCATGGGGGTAGCGAGCACCTCTTCCTCCATCGGGAGGCTTCCGACAACCGAAAGAGACTTCTTAGCGCCCGTATCAACTGCCTCGCCCTCGATCTCGATTACAAGGAGCGTTTGCCCCACTTTTACGGTCTCGCCTTCTGCGGCGCTCCGCTTAACCACTTTGCCTTTTTTCGGAGACGGCACCTCGACGATTGCCTTGTCGGTTTCCACCTCAACGACAACCTGATGCTCCGTAACCTCATCATTATCCTTTACCCGCCACTTCACGACCTCGCCTTCGGTTATGCCTTCCCCAAGGTCGGGTAATTTGAATTCGTAGAGCATCACCACACCTCTTTCAGTATTTCATGACCTCTTCAAAGGCCTTTCTTATCGCTTCCTTCGACGGTACGTAATAATCTTCGAGCCGGGCCATTGGAACGACGGCGTCCGGAGCCGTAACCCTCACTATCGGCGCCTTAAGATGCATCATGGCCTCTTCCGCCAGAAACGCCGCTATCTCGGCGCCGAGGCCGCAATAACCCGTGGCCTCGTGCACTATGACAACCCTTCCCGTTTTTTTCACGGAATTCAAAACAGTCTCTTCGTCAAAGGGCTTGAGCGTCATCAAATCGATTACCTCGCAATCGAACCCCTCTGTCGCGTCTAGCGCGTCATTGAACATCCTGCCCCACGCTATGACTGTTATGTCCTTGCCTTCCTGAAATACATCGGCCTTTCCGAGCGGAATCGCGTAGGACTCTTCAGGCACCTCTGCCTTTATAGACCTGTAAAGCCTCGAGGGCTCCATGAAGACCACCGGGTCGGGATCCCTTATAGCCGACGCTAAAAGCCCCTTCGCGTTATAAGGGTTAGACGGAACGACCACCTTAAGTCCCGGCATGTGGCAGAGGACTGCCTCGGACGATTCGGAATGAAGCTCAGGCCCCTTTATGCCTATGCCGTAAGGAGTGCGTACTACAAGAGGGCACGAGAAACGCCCCCTCGACCTCGCCCGTATCCTCGATGCGTGCGCATAAAGCTGCTCGAGCCCTTCATAGAGAAATGCCATGAACTGTATCTCCACGACAGGCTTAAGCCCGTAGGCGGCCATGCCCACGCCCGCGCCCACAAGGGCAAGCTCGGAAAGAGGCGTGTCGATGATTCTATCCGGGCCGAACTCGTGAAGAAGCCCCTCGGTAACCCTGAATACCCCTCCGTCGGCTCCGACGTCTTCGCCCAATATAACGACGTCCGCGTCGCGCATCATCTCTTGCCTCAAGGCCATGTTAATGGCCTCGACCATGTTTATCCTTGCCATCCGCGGTCCTTTAATTCCTTAATCTGCCTTTGGGTAAGCTCGGCGTTGGTGAAGGCGATAATG
>JBBTLC010000171.1:0-1363 GCA_038068875.1 Deltaproteobacteria bacterium | reverse complement strand
CGGCTCATATGGACGATAGGTTTTACTCATGGGATTGGAGTTGTTGATCGTGATACAGGAATTAGTGGAGGATGTCTGCCCGGGCGAGTACAGCGTTTCCCCCTGCCCCAGCGTTGCGTCTCTGTCGTATTCGCAGGAGATATACGCCGAATTAAAGAAACTCAAGGCTGAAAAGAAGGTCGTGGCTTCGATGGGGGCGGTCGCGGCATCCGGAGGCTACTACATAGCCTCTGCAACGGATAAGATAGTGGCGAATCCCGGGACTATTACGGGGAGCATAGGGGTAATAATACAGTTCGTGAACGCCGAGGAATTCCTTAAAAAGGTCGGCCTTCAAGGCCGCGTTATAAAGAGCGGCAAGTTTAAGGATACCGGCTCGCCCCTTAGGGACATGAGCGAAGAGGAGAGGGTTTACCTCCAATCAGTCATAGACGACGTCCACGGACAGTTCATAGAGGCGGTCTCGACGGGACGCGGCATAAAGAAAGAAGAGGTCGCGAAACTCGCGGACGGCAGGATATTTACAGGGTCTCAGGCCTTAAAACTCGGCCTTGTTGATAAACTTGGCACAATGGAAGACGCGATTGACCTCGGCGCCGAACTCGCCGGCATAAGCGGCAAGCCGAGTGTGGTTTATCCGCCGGAAAAATTTCAATGGAAGGGGCTTTTGGGCGAGAGCGTTACGAAAACGCTCGGAGAGTTTTTACCGGGAGTGAGATTCATGTACATGATGCCTGATTTCTCGAGATAAGGAGGGGGAATTTTTTTTATGACAAGAAGCGAACTCATTGAGGCGATAGCCGGGAAGACGACTGTCTTTACGAAAAAAGACGTTGAGGTCATAGTCTCGACGGTATTCGACAACATAGTCGAAACCCTCGCCAAAGGCGGCAAGGTGGAGATAAGGGGTTTCGGCAGTTTCAAGGTTAAGAAAAGAAACGCGAGAAAGGGCAGGAACCCGAAGTCGGGCGAGGGCATATCGGTCGAGGCGAAAACCGTTCCGTTCTTCAAGGCGGGCAAGGAACTCAAGGAAAGGGTCAACAATAAAAAATAATTGCCATGGAAAAACTCTGGGCCCCGTGGAGGGTCGAATACATAGAAGGCGGCAACAAAAAAGGATGCATATTCTGTCCGCCTCAGGCGGACGGAAATCTCATTTATAACGATTATACCCTTTACACCGGCAAACACTCCATAGCGCTCCTCAATAAATTCCCTTACAATAACGCCCATCTCCTCATAGCCCCCAAGAGGCACGAGGCAAACCTCGAAAATCTCCCCGCCGAAGAATCAGGAGACCTTCAAAGGCTCATGGCCGAATCCATAACCATACTTAAAACCGTTTACAAACCCGAAGGCTTCA
>JBBTLC010000170.1:0-6147 GCA_038068875.1 Deltaproteobacteria bacterium | reverse complement strand
TAATCAACGCTGATAAACACCCTGTCGTCTGAATAGTTTTCCGCCTCAATGCGCGGCTCGTTGACTATGGGGACGAGTCCTTTGCCTTCTTTACCGGTGCTTTCCGCCACTAACTGCTCTATCCAGAGGCCGAACGGCGCGAGTTTTTCCGGAAGAAGAAACGTCAATTTATCCCTGCCCTTGGAGGCAAGTATACCTATGGCGAGGCCTAAGGCAAGACCCGGATTTTTATCGGCCAAAACGTCTTTGCCGCACGCCTTTGCCATGGAAGCGGCAGATCCCGAAAGCCTCTCTATATCCATGCCCTTCAGAGCCGCGGGAACAAGCCCGAAATAAGAAAGCGCCGAATACCTTCCCCCTATGTCCTTCGGATTCAGGAACACATTAAGGAATCCGAGTTTTTTTGAGAGGTCTTCGAGATAGCTGCCTTTGTCGGTTATGGAGACGAAGTTTTTCCCCGCGTCATTTCGCTTTATCTTGGAAAGAGAATCATAAAAATGCTCAAATAGAGCAAGCGGCTCTATGGTGCCGCCGGATTTGCTGGATACTATGAAAATGGTCTCTTCAAGGTTTATCGATTTTTCGAGCCTCGCTATGGCCGAAGGGTCCGTGGAATCCAAAACAAAGAGTTCGGGATATCCGACGGATGTCTTAAACGTCTTTGAAAAAAGAAGAGGCGCGAGGCTCGAGCCTCCCATGCCTAAAACCACGGCTGATTTATAACCGAGCCCTTTTACCCGGAGAGCGAATTCTTTTATCTCTCCTGCCCTCGAAGCTCCGAAGCCCGGGAGCGAAAGCCAGCCAAGGGAATTTTCTATCAAGTCTTTGGCGTCAAGAGAGTCTTTCCACAAAGACGCGTCCTTTGCCCAAATCCTCTCGATAACGGACGTCTTAACCACCGAATCGAGCGCGACGCGATACTCTTCGGCAAATCCCTTTACCGGTATGTCGGCCATATTCGTCTCAGGCATTACATCATATCCCGTCAGATAACAACCCCTTCTTCCTCCTCAAAAGTTCCATGGCGTTTTTCTCGATATTTTCAACGGTAAAGCCGTATTTTTCAAGAAGCGTTTTATACGGGGCCGAGGCTCCGAACGTCTCTATTCCCATTACGCATCCTTCAATGCCCGCGTACCTATGCCATCCCATGGGGGAAGCGGCCTCGACCGAAAGCCTGACCGATACCTCGGGCGGAAGCACGGCGTTTCTGTATTCCTCGTCCTGCGCGTTAAAAATCTCCATGCTCGGCATGCTCACGACCCTCGCTCCTACGCCCCTTTGTTTAAGCCTCTCGCAAGCCTCTATGGCGACGTGAACCTCTGACCCCGTTGCCATGATTATCGCATCGGGAACGACGGTTCTATCCCCCGCTATTACGTAAGCCCCTCTTGAAAGTTCAGAGGCATCGGACGTTCCGTATTTTTTCCTGTCTATGACCGGCAGGGCCTGCCTCGTAAGAATAAGCGCGACCGGGCCGCCTTTATGCGTTATGGCCGTCTTCCAAGCCTCGACCGTTTCGAGGGCGTCGGCCGGGCGTATGACGACCATATTCGGCAATGCCCGAAGCGAAGCGAGATGCTCGACAGGCTGGTGCGTCGGGCCGTCCTCGCCCAAGGCGATGGAGTCGTGCGTGAAAACATAGACAGCGTGGATCTTGGAAAGACAGGCAATCCTTATGGCGGGCCTCATGTAATCGGAAAAAACGAGAAACGTCCCGCCGAACGGAAGAAGCCCGCTTAAAGCCACTCCGTTCATTATGGCGGCCATGGCGTGCTCCCTCACTCCGTAATGCACGTTCTGCCCCGCCTTACCAAGAGCGAAAACGCCGAGTCCGTCCATGAAGGTGTTATTCGAAGGAGCGAGGTCCGCGCTCCCGCCTATAAGAAACGGCGCCTTCTTGGCGATAGAGTTCAAGACCTTTCCCGACGCGCTTCTCGTTGCGATGGGTTTGTCGGATGGGCTAAAACAGGGCAAACCCTTGGACCACTCGCCCGAATCAATGGATTCCTTTAAAGACGAAAACTCTTTCGCAAGCGCCGGATGTTCCTTTGAATACTTCTTAAATGTTTCATTCCATTCCTTCTCAAGGCCGTCGCCTTTCGTTATCGCGTGCCTGAAGAAATTCAGCGCCTCGTCAGGTATAAAAAAATCAGGTTCGAGCGGCCAGCCTAATGTTGTCTTGGCGAGTTTCGCCTCGTCTCCTCCGAGCGGGGCGCCGTGCGCCTCGGAGGTGTTTTCCTTGCCCGGACTTCCGAAACCTATGCTTGTTCTCGCGATTATAAGGGACGGCCTTGTCTTTTCCGCCTTCGCCCTTTTAATGGCAGAGGAAACCCCCTCGATATCATTGCCTTCGACCTTCTCGACGTGCCAGTTAAGAGCCTCGAAGCGTTTACCCACGTCTTCGGTAAAGGCAAGCTCGGTCGAGCCTTCTATCGTGATTTTATTATCAGAGTATAAATAAACAATGCTTCCTAATCCGAGATGCCCGGCCAAAGAGGCGGCCTCGTTGGACACGCCCTCCATCATGTCGCCGTCGCTCGTTATGGCGTAGATGTTATAATCAAAGAGCAAAAAGCCGGGCCTATTGTAACGCTCTGCCAAATATCTCTGCGCCATGGCCATGCCGACTCCCGTGGCGAAACCCTGGCCCAACGGGCCTGTCGTGGTCTCTATGCCGCGCTCCGGGTCATGCTCCGGATGCCCGGGAGTATGGCTTCCCCATTGCCTGAAGGATTTAAGGTCTTCGAGAGACATGGGATACCCGGTAAGATGAAGGAGCGAATAAAGAAGCATTGAGCCGTGCCCGGCAGAGAGCACGAACCTGTCTCTTCCGTGCCATTTCGGATTTTTCGGATTATGCCGTAAAAACCCGGTCCAGAGCGCGTAGGCCATGGCCGCGTCCCCCATGGGCATTCCGGGGTGCCCGGAGTTTGCCTTCTCTACCGCGTCCACGGCAAGAAACCTGAGGGTATTTACGCAAAGTTCGTCAATCTTCTTAGTCATTTTAAAATCCGCCTCTCGCTCTTTTTAATAAAGATACGCACTCTGTCTCGCGGGAAATCAAGCGAGCGCCGCCGAGCAAACCGAACTAATCTTTCTTATCGCGTTCGAAGAATCCACGTACACGAGGATGGGCAAGTGGCGTTTGGCCTCCGAATCCTCCATCACGGAATAGCTCGCTATGATGACGATATCGCCCTGCCTCGCGAGGCGCGCCGCGGCTCCGTTTATTGATATAGTGCCGCTATTTCTCGGGGCCTCTATCGCGTAAGTCTGAAAGCGGTTGCCGTTCGTAACATTATAAATTTCAACCTTCTCGAATTCGAATATCGAGGCCGCTTCCATGAGAGTTGCGTCTATCGCGACGCTACCCTCGTAGTCAACGTTCGCGTCGGTTACTGTAACCCTGTGAAGTTTGCTTTTTAACATCGTGCGTTGCATGACTCTCCTTACCTCCTTGGTGTCATCTTCGGCTCTAGCACGCAGTTGTCTATAAGCCTTGCCTTCCCGAGTCTTATCGCCATAGCGAGGAGAGCGCGGCCTTCGATAACACTGACGTCGTCAAGATTATCCGTGTCGCATACGCTCACATAATCTATCACGACGGAAGGTTCTTTCTCCATTATTTTTTTGACAATCTCCTCTATGGCCGCGCCGCTCCTCTCGCCTTTCAAGACAGCCTCCTTGGCGGCCGCCATCGCCTTCGGGATTATCGCGGCGACGCGCCTCTCCGAAGCAGTCAAGTAAACATTCCTCGAACTCAGGGCGAGCCCGTCCGCCTCTCTTACTGTTTCAATCGCGATGACTTGAACGTCCGTGTCCATGTCTTTCGCCATTCTCTTTATGATGAGTTGTTGCTGATAGTCCTTGAGCCCGAATATCGCCTTATGCGGCATGACGATATTAAAGAGTTTGGCCACGATTGTCGCGACTCCCCTGAAATGACCGGGCCTTGATTTGCCGCAGAGTTTATCCGCCAAACCCGGAACGTCAACGAACGTCCCGTAACCCTCCGGATACATCTCGAAAACTTCCGGAGCGAACAAGACCTCCACGCCGTGCTCGATTGCGATTGTCTTATCCCTCTCCGGATCTTTCGGATATTCTGAAAAATCCTCGTTCAGGCCGAACTGAGACGGGTTTACGAAAACGCTCAATACTGTTACGTCGCAGAGTTGCCTTGCCTCGATAAGGAGCCTTTTGTGGCCTTCGTGTAAATACCCCATTGTCGGAACAAAGGCTATGAATTTGCCCTCTTTTCTCGCTGCCCTTGAAAAAGCCTTCATCTCCGGGATGCTTGTTATGCGTCTCATAAACTAATAACAATGCTCCTTTGACGGAAAATCGCCGTTTTCGACGTCCTCTTTATATTCTATGACAGCCTTCTTGATGATTGAATTAAGGTTAGCGTAAGTCTTCACGAACCTCGGAGGATTTTCCGTATCCGAAAGGCCGAGCATGTCGTTTATCACAAGCACCTGCCCGTCGCAAGAAGGCCCCGCGCCTATGCCGATGGTCGGTATCCTTAAAAGACGCGTTATGCGAGCGGCGAGGGTCATTGGCACGCACTCCAGAACAACTGCGAACGCCCCGGCCTTCTCCACTGCTTTCGCGTCTTTTACTATTTCCATGGCGCGGGATTTTTCGCGTCCCTGCACCTTATAGCCGCCAAGAGCAAGAACCGACTGGGGCGTAAGGCCTATGTGCCCCATAACGGGAATGTCCGCCGAAACTATCGCCTTTATAACAGAGGCCGCCTTAATCCCTCCCTCGACCTTTACCGCGCTCGCACCGCCTTCTTTAACAAGGCGTCCGGCGTTTCTCACGGCGTCTTCGACGCTTGCCTGATACGACATGAAAGGCATATCAACCACTACCATTGCCGATGAGCACGCCCTCGCGACAGACCTTGTGTGATAAATCATCTCGTCAACAGTAACCGGAAGAGTCGTCGAGAGCCCGGCCTCTACCATGCCGACGGAATCCCCGACAAGAATAACGGGAATGCCGGACGAATCCAAGGCGCGGGCGATGGAATAGGTATAGGCGGTAAGAACGGGAATCTTTGTGCCTTCTTTTTTCATCTTAAATATGTCTGTTACGGTTATCTTCTTCAATCCTGCCTCCCTGAAACTAAAAAACCTTCCGCTTCC
Organism: Deltaproteobacteria bacterium; assembly: GCA_038068875.1. Taxonomy (GTDB): domain Bacteria; phylum Desulfobacterota; class GWC2-55-46; order GWC2-55-46; family DRQE01; genus JBBTLC01. The sequence goes on along the minus strand of JBBTLC010000170.1, from coordinate 991 downwards.
GGAAGGTTTTTTTACGGCATAAAACCGCCGCAGCCTCCACTCAAGAGGCCTAAAAACTCAATCCGTCCCGGTCCGCGGTCTATCTCGCGGATACAAGCGGTATGTAGTGCTGCGTTCCCCCTTTTATTGACTTTATCTCCTTCACGAGGTTTGATAAGTCTTGGGGGTTATTCACGAAATCTATCTCGGTCGTATTCACCACAAGAAGCGGCGTATCGGTGTAATAGAAGAAATACTTGTTATACGCGTCCACGAGCCTCTTAAGATAATCCTCGCTTATGTCCTTTTCGTAAACCTTACCTCTTTTCTTTATCCTCTCGATAAGCACCTCGCTCGATGCCTGAAGGTATATGACGAGGTCAGGCTTCGGAAGGCTCGCGTCAAGAAGCACGTAAACCTGTTCGTAGAGGCAAAGCTCGTTTTCGTCAAGGTTCAGATAAGCGAATATCCTGTCCTTGGCAAAGAGATAATCCGATATGACAGTCTTGGCGAAAAGGTCTCTCTGGCTCAACTCCTTCTGCTGCTGATAACGGTTAAGCAAAAAGAAAAGCTGGGTCTGAAAAGCGAACTTCCTCGTATCGGCGTAAAACCTGGGAAGGAACGGGTTCCCGTCAACCTCTTCGAGAATAACCTTGCCCTTTATCTCGTTAACGAGAAGCTCGGCGAGGCTCGTGGTGCCGACCCCTATCGGGCCCTCGACTGCTATGTATTTGGAAGTATCCATGAATAAAAAGATTAACCTATCAAGAGATTAAAATCAAGGACAGAGGTTACAGAGCGAATGTCAAAAGTTGGCAAAAAGAAAAATGCCGCATGACGCCTGCCATGACGGTTGAAAGGGGAATCTAATACAGGGACGGTTTGTTTTCCACTCTTCACCTTTATCAATTCTATCCCTAAAATGGAACCGTCCTCTTTTATTCTATAATTTTTCGCCCCTGAATGATTCTTATCAACACTACAACAATTGCGATTACAAGCAAAATATGGA
>JBBTLC010000169.1:0-2543 GCA_038068875.1 Deltaproteobacteria bacterium | reverse complement strand
GAGTTCTACCTTCTGACTTCCGCCGACGTTCCTTCCTCATTCGCCGTAAGCGTTCGGGAGAGCGTAAAGGAGACGCAGGGCGATAAGCACAGTAGCGGGCTTTTGGCGCAGAGGGCTTCGGCAATAGAGGCATGCGTGGATTGCCACCCGCAGGGTTCCTCGCATCCCGTGGGGGTAAACGCCAAGAGTAAAGACACGGTGATACCGCTCCACCTTCCGACCCTTTCGGGCGGCGTCATCGCCTGCATCACCTGCCATCTGCCGCACGGCGGAGAACAAAAATACTTCGCGAGAATGGATTTCCAGCGCGACCTGTGCATCGAGTGCCACAGGAAAGACCCGTTTATCTGAAAGGGTGCTGAAAAACGAAAATTGTCGTCATTGCGCGGGAGCGAATATCAGGGTTAAAGTACCGAGTTATAAAAGACGACTCCCTCTCCCCCGACCCGCCCTATGGGGCGGGTGCCCCGGAGAGGGTTGGGGTGAGGGGGAAAGGATTAGAGATTGCTTCGTCCGCCAATAATAATGGCGGACTCGCAATGACGGAAAATTAACGGTACCGAAAGTTTTTCGCCACACTGCTTTACTGCCCGCTATTCGCCTATCTTGACGAGAAGGCCTTTTCTTTTTACCGATTTAAAAGTCCATATGAAAAATACGACCGCGACCGCGAGATATACCGCGTTAAGAAGCGCGGCGACGAGGACTTCGTCAGTGGGGAAGGGTTTGCCGGCTATGACCGCTCTCATGCCTTCGAAAACGTGCGAGGAGGGTATGTAGAAGGCGATTTTTTGCATGACCGGCGGCAATACGCTTACCGGATAGAATACGGCCGAGAACGGCTGAAAGAGAAACGCTATGCCCCAGGCCAAAACCTCGGTTTCCTGCCCGAACCTCATTATCACGGCAGTCGTTATTATGCCGACGGCCCACCCCATCATGAGAAGGTTTATCGCGAAGGGCACGAGAGCGAAGCCCATCTGAAAGACGTTAAACGAGTAAAGAACGAGCGCCGCGAGAATCATCACGCTTGAGGCGAGAAGGAGTTTTATGACGCTCATCACGAGAAGCGAGCAAACGTATTCCGCCGGGCTTAAGGGGCTGACGAAGATGTTAAGGAGGTTCCTGCTCCACATGTCTTCGAGGAAGGATACGGTTATGCCCTGCTGGCAGCGAAACAGCATGTCCCATAGTATGAGAGCCCCGATAAAAAATCCGACGAAGTCCGGCAGGGCGCCTTTGTAGGCCGAAAGATATACGGTTATGAAGCCCCAGACGAAGAGGTCCACGAGAGGCCAGTAAAAGACCTCCATTAACCGGGGGAGGCTTCTCTTGTAGAGGTAGAGGTAGCGGGCCGTGTAGGCTTGTATCCTGTATAGTTTCATGCCTCAAATCCCCATCGTTTTGTCCTGCCGCGCGATTTTCAGAAACACCTCTTCGAGAGAGGCGGCATTGAATTTCTTTAACACCTCGTTCATGGTTCCGCTCGCCGCGACCTTTCCCTTATCCAGAAATACTATCTTGTCGCACATCTCGGCCATCTCGCTCATGTTGTGAGAGGTGTATATTATCGAGAGCCCGCGTTCGTCCCTTATCCCGCGCAGGAGCCGGCGCGTTCTGTCGGCCATGTCAGGGGCGAGGCTCGCGGTCGGCTCGTCGAGGAACAGCACGTCCGGGTCGTTAAGAAGCGATTTTACGAGGCTTACGCGAGTCATCTGCCCTGAGGAGAGTTTTCTCGAAATAGAGCCGCCGGCCGCGTCTATCTCGAATATCGAGAGCAGTTCCATGATTTTCTTTTTTGGTTCTTTTACGCCGTAGATGCGGGCGAAGACAAGGAGATTTTCCATGACAGTTAGGGAGTAGGGAAGCGATACGTAGGAGGACGAGAAGTTGACCCGTGAAAGTATCTCTTCCCTGTGCGCTTCAAGGCTTTTCCCGAAGACCTTTACCTCTCCGGAGGTCGGGGTCGTAAGGCCGAGGAGCATGTGGATTGTGGTGGTCTTTCCCGCGCCGTTCGGCCCGAGGAGCCCTAATATCTCGCCTTTATTCAAATGGAACGATACATTATCAACGGCCTTGAAGCCGTTGAAATTCTTCGTAAGACCTATCGCCGAAACCACCTTTTCCATAAGCAGAGAATTCACAGTATAGCGGAAAACCGCCCTCCAGACCAGATGAAAAATAGGGACTCTCGCTCAATTATTTATTTGCCCTTAATTAAATAACGGTATATGATTAATCCATGCTTTATGACGTTTTGAAGTTTTTTCATATTATCGGTTTTGCGTTCATGTCCATCCCTCTTTTCAATCTTATTGTCGTAAACGAGAGGGTCTTGATGGGAAAATCCATCATTCCCTCGGTTGACCGTTATATGGAAAGCATTATAAGGCACGGGGCGGTCAGATGTTATGTCTTTCAATCCACCGTGCTTGTTACGGGGTTTTTGCTTATAATATCAGGCCCCCTCGGCATCGAGGCGCTGTGGAAAATCTGGATTGTGCCGGTAAAGGTCGCGCTGCTGTTTACGCTCATGGGACTCC
>JBBTLC010000168.1:0-1445 GCA_038068875.1 Deltaproteobacteria bacterium | reverse complement strand
GCTTATATTTTTGTTCCAATTCCTGCCTGTGTTGTTTGATAATTTCTTTTAAGCCTTCAAGTTTGCTCATTTTCGACCTCCACTTGCTAAACTATCTCCACCCTGTAATTAGGCGCCTCTTTGGTTATGGCAACGTCGTGCACGTGGCTTTCGCGGAGCCCTGACGGAGTAAGACGGACGAAACGCGCCTTCTTGTGTATCTCGGGAATAGTTCTGCATCCAAGATACCCCATGCCTGCCTTAAGCCCTCCCACCATCTGAAAAATCGTCGAAGATAGAGGCCCCTTATGAGGAACCCTACCCTCTATTCCCTCCGGAACAAGCTTAAGTTCGCTCTCAACATCTTCTTGAAAGTATCTGTCTTTACTGCCTTTTTTCATGGCCTCTATCGAGCCCATACCCCTGTAAATCTTAAAGGTTCTGCCCTGATAAAGAACAGTCTCTCCGGGGCTTTCCTCGGTTCCTGCGAAAAGCCCTCCTATCATAATCGAATGCGCTCCTGCGGCAAGGGCCTTTGTAATATCGCCGGAATATTTTATCCCTCCGTCGGCTATAACGGGTATGCCGGATTTTTTGGCCGCGCTTACAGCCTCCATGATTGCGGTTATCTGCGGCACTCCTATGCCCGTAACAATCCTCGTGGTGCAGATGGAGCCCGGCCCTACTCCCACCTTTATCGCGTCAACACCGGCCTTTATAAGGGCCGTTGCCGCGTCCTTTGTGGCGATATTTCCGGCTATGAGTTCGCAATCGAATTTTTTCTTTATCGCCCTCACGGCCTCCAAAACCCCTTTACTATGGCCGTGCGCGGTATCAACGACTATGCAATTAGCGCCGGCCTTCAAGAGTTCTTTCACCCTTTCATCCCTGTCGAACGACACACCTACGGCCGCGCCGACCATAAGGCGCCCGAACCTGTCTTTGCAGGAATTCGGAAACTTCTCGCGCTTTTCGATGTCAGTCATTGTGATAAGGCCCCTGAGCCTTCCCTTACTGTCAACCACGGGGAGTTTTTCAATCCTGTGGCGATGGAGCACGGCCTTGGCCTTTTCAATGGAGGTGCCAGGCCTTACGGTCACCGGATTCTTCGTCATTATCAGGGAGAGTTTCTTTTGCCTGTTGTCCTCGAACCGTAAGTCCCTGTTCGTTACTATGCCGACAAGGTAGCCGTCCTTGACTATCGGAAAACCCGATATGTGCTCTTTCTTCATCATGTCAAGGGCGTCCCCCACGCGCTGGTCCGGAGAAAGGGAAAGGGGCTTAAGTATCATGACTGATTCGTACTTCTTGACCTTATCCACCTGAGAGGCCTGCTCCTCGACGGAGAGGTTTTTGTGTATTATGCCGATTCCGCCTTCCTGCGCTATGGCGATTGCCATCCGCGATTCCGTAACGCTGTCCATGGCGGAACTTATGAGAGGAACATTGAGCCTTATGTTATTGGT
>JBBTLC010000167.1:0-2972 GCA_038068875.1 Deltaproteobacteria bacterium | reverse complement strand
GGTGGCCACGTCGAGGATACTTATAGCGGCATTTTATTCGATTAAGGACACCCATACCCCTGTTTGGATAGCCGCCGTCGCCGTCATCTTTAACCTCTTGCTGTGTTATCTCCTTATTAAGCCGCTCGGGCACGGCGGGCTCGCCCTCGCGACCTCGGCCGCCGCTTTCGTAAATCTGGTCTTGCTTGCCGTGGCGCTCCGTTTAAAACTCGGCAGGTTAGGCATAAGAGATATTATTCTATCTACCGTAAAATCATTGGCAGCGTCTTTCGTCATGGGCGTGGTTATATATTCGGCAACTATTTACGGTTTGACGGAAGGGCTCGGTTCCAAGCTGACGACGGCCGTTATTTTTATCCTTATAGCCGTTGGCGCCGTGATCTATATAGTCGTCTGCATGGCGCTTAATACCAAGGAATTCGCATTTTTCAAGGAAATACTGCAGGAAAAATTCTTCAAAAAAAGGCAAAATGCCCGTCCAATTGAATAGCGGTGAAAATAGCGTTAACTGGTTGATTTACAAGGGTAATCTGCTGATTAAAAAAGGTGCAGTTGTATGAAATCCTGTGTATACGGCTTGTTTCTTTTCCGTTTGGATTCTCTTATGAACAAGTTATCAACACGGCGCGGGGGAAACTTTTTCAAGCGCTCGTATTATCTTGTTTTTCTCCTTTTCTTTTTAGCTTCTTGCCAGAGTTTTTCCATCTCTCCCATCGAGGCGTCAACGAGTTCCTTTCCGTTTTCTTTCAGTTTTTTCTCGACGTAGTGAAATCTGTGCACGAATTTTCCGATTGTTTTTCTCAAGGCCTCTTCGGGATTGACTTCGACGAATCTGCCGACGTTTACGAGCGTGAAGAGAACGTCCCCGAGTTCTTCTTCGGTCTTGCGGCGGTTTTTCTCCTTAAGAGCTTCCTTGAACTCATTGAGCTCTTCGTTAAGTTTTTTCATGACTCCTTTGATGTCTTTCCAATCGAATCCGGCTTTGGCCGCCTTTTTAGCGATCTTATGGGCCCTCATGAGAGCCGGATACGCCTCGCTTACGTCCGAGAGGTAGCCGGACTTTTCTTTGCCTTCGAGCTTTTTTATCTTAGCCCATTGATTCAAAACGTCTTTTGAGGTCTTTGCCTTGGCTTCACCGAATACATGGGGGTGCCGCCTTATCATTTTTTCGGCCATGCCTTCCATGACCGAGTAGATGTCGAAAAGGCCTTTTTCTTTCATTATCCGGCATACGAAGACTATCTGGAACAGAAGATCCCCGAGTTCTTCTTTTATGTCTTCGGCCGAGCCTTCTTCTATCGCGCCCACTACTTCGTAGGCCTCTTCCGTGATGAACGGCGTCAGGCTTTCGATGGTTTGCTCCCTGTCCCAAGGGCAACCGCTATCGCTTCTCAAGCGGTCCATTACGCTTAAAAGTTTTTCAAGGGAGGATGCGTTTGTGTTTTTACTCATGATAGGGGTGAGGGGCGTAGGGGCACGATGCATCGTGCCCCTACTTGGGTTCTTCCGCGTCTTTATCAATTGCTTTGCCTCTTTCTTCAAGAGTCGAGACGACTTTTTTTGCTTTATCAGGGGCTGTTTGAAGAGTCGTCATGTATTTGTCTATAACCTCTTTTGTTGATTCGCCCTTTTTGCCGTCATCCGAGCCGCCCGAGCAGGAGGTCAGGAATAAAAGAGCGGTTATCGTAAATATAAGGGATATATTTTTCATACGAACATTTTGCCACAGAAGGCCGTGTAAAAGCAATACCATTGACCGGGTTGCGTCCTTGTGCTAACTGTGCTAAATTTAAGCATGAGTGAAAAGACGTTAAGAGATATACCGTCGGTTGACAGAATTTTAAACTGCGAGGAACTGAAAGACGAACTCAACAGGTACGGCCCGGAGTTTATAAAGGATATGATAAGGTCGAGCCTCGACGAGTTAAGAGAGGGTATATTATTGAGGGGCGAGCCTGAAGACTTAACTCACGAAAAAGTAACGGGATTTATAAAGGCACGGCTTCGCCTCACTGCCGAATCCTCTTTAAGGAGGGTCGTAAACGCCTCAGGCACCATACTTCATACAAATTTAGGCAGGGCTGTATTGCCTGAGGAGGCAGTGGAGGCAGTAAGGCTTGTTGCAAGCAATCCCGTGGATTTGGAGTTCGACCTCGATTGTGCCTCGCGCGGCGAGAGGGATGGCAGAATAGAGGAACTGCTAAGGTTTCTTACCGGAGCCGAGGCGGCCTGTGTGGTGAACAATAACGCGGCCGCGGTTCTTTTGACCTTGAATACCCTCGCGGAAGGCAAAGAGGTGGTTGTTTCAAGGGGGGAACTCATAGAGATAGGCGGCTCTTTCCGCCTCCCTGAGATAATAAAGAAAAGCGGGTGCGTGATGAAAGAGGTCGGCACCACTAATAGGACTCATCCGAAAGATTATTCGTCCGCGATAACGCCCGAAACCGCCGTGCTCTTCAAGGCGCACAAAAGCAACTATACCATAGAGGGTTTTACGAGCGAGGTTGACATAAAGGAACTTTCCGTTATGGGAAAGGCATTGAATATCCCGGTTGTCGAAGACCTCGGCTCAGGCGCGCTTGTTGATTTAAGCCGCTTCGGGCTTAAGAAGGAGCCTATCGTAAGGGAGAGGATTTCCCGCGGCGCGGATATAGTAACCTTTAGCGGCGATAAACTCCTCGGAGGGCCTCAGGCGGGGCTTATAGCGGGCAAAAAGGAATTGGTCGAAAGGATAAGAAAAAATCCGTTAAAGAGGGCCTTGCGCGCGGATAAGATGACCATAGCGGCGCTTGAGGCCACCTTGAGGTTGTATCTTAATCCCGGCGCCTTGGCTGAAAAGATACCCGCCTTCAGATATATTTCCAGACCGCTCAAAGAGATAGAAAAGGCCGCCAATCAGGCGAAAAAACTCCTTGAAAAAAGACTCGGAGCGGCTTACGTCATAACCGTGGAAGACAATGAGAGCATAGTCG
>JBBTLC010000166.1:0-3197 GCA_038068875.1 Deltaproteobacteria bacterium | reverse complement strand
TCCGGCCGGAAGATTCCCTGACGAGCCCTCCTCGATAAGTATTCCGGTATCGGCTATAACGCTTCTTCCTTTTATGGAAAACCTGATAGAGGTGCCGTTAGGCGTTTCTATCTTGACGGAATCGGCCCCGTTCATCGTATCAGCGACCTTAACCGTCCGGGCCTTGACCTTGTCCCAGTCGGCCTTCATCACGCCGTCCAGCATGGACTCGTCGAAGTTCGGCATGCTCGCGTACCTCACTCCGGCGGAGTCCGTGAGGAGTTTCCTGAACCTCGTGTGAGTGGTCGAATAATTGGAAAGGGCGACCACGCAGTCAACCGTATCTTCCCTCATCTCGCTGACTATGGCCTCGGCCGACGCGACCTCGGATTTTCCGGCTGTTTTCGAGATAAGCGGCTCAAGAACCTTTTCCTTTTTAAGCCTCTCTACTATGTCAGGCCCAAAGGCGGCCTCCCATAACGAAACCGGCGGCTCCTTGCCGTGGCTTCCGCCCGCAGGGAATTCGACGTAGAAGGTCTTGGCAAAGGCCGCACCGGCCTCTGCCGCTCTTTTCGCCACGGCCCGCGCGCCTTCACGGCGAACCCTGTCGGCCTTAGTGATTGATTCGTCGTCCATTATGACGTCGGCAAAGACCAAAACCCTCTCCGGACGCCTAACGCCAAGGTTTACGAGAAATATATTTTCAATCGCCTTGTCCATGATTTTAAATATTAGCCACTGAACGCCCTTTTGTCAATAAAAGTAATCGTTATACCCCTCACTCCTTTGACAAGCTCAGGACAGGCTCTACCCTCTCCGGGGTACCAATGCGAAGCATGGGTCGGGGGAGAGGGGAAAAATGACTTTTTTCCTTTGACAATGTTTTCCCTTTTGATATATTGAAAACAGTCACGACGGTTTGAACCTTTCGCCCGCCAATTGACGCGACACGGCCGGGCGTTATTATTTATGGAACTCAAAAAAACCCCTCTATATGAAGCGCATAAAGCCCTCGGCGCGAAGATCGTGTCCTTTGCCGGCTGGCAGATGCCCGTGCAATACGCCTCTCTCATCGAAGAACACATAGCGGTGCGCCAAAGATGCGGCCTCTTCGACGTGAGCCACATGGGGGAGATAGAGGTATCCGGCAGAGACGCCCTTTGCGCGGTGGAGCGCCTCACTACTAATAACGCCTCCCGCCTGATTGACGGCTCGTGCCAGTACACCCTCCTCTGCAATGAAAAGGGCGGGGTGGTGGACGACGTATTCTTATACAGGATATCAAAGGAACGCTTCATGTTTTGCGTCAACGCCGACAATAGCGACAAGGCTTACGAGTGGATAAAGAAAAACACCGCCAACGCGGCTAACGTAAAAAACCTGAGCGACGCCTACGCTCAACTCGCCCTTCAGGGGCCTTTCTCCGAAAGAATCCTCGCGCGAGTCTCCGAAACCGACCCGTCCGCCATAAAGAGAAACCGCTTCGCCTTAATAAAGGTCTGCGGAATCGAAACGCTTGTTTCAAGAACAGGTTATACCGGAGAAGACGGATTCGAACTCTACTTGAAGCCCGAAGGCTCGGAAAAGGTCTGGAGCGGGCTCCTCCAAGCGGGTAAGGAGGACGGGATTTTACCCTGCGGCCTCGGCGCGAGGGACACCCTCAGGCTCGAGATGGGTTATCCCCTCTACGGACATGAACTCTCGGAAGAAATAACCCCTATCGAGGCAGGGCTTTCCAAATACGTGGCAACGTCAAAACAAGACTTCATCGGAAAAGGGCCGCTCGTCAGGCAAATAAATGAAGGCGTTTCAAAGAACCTCATCGGATTTTTCATGGAGGACGACGGCATACCGCGGCAAGGATACAGGATATTGAGTGACGGAACGCCGGCCGGAGAAGTCACGAGCGGAACCTTCTCGCCGTCCATGAGGCGCGCCATTGGCATGGGCTTTGTCGCCGCCGGATGCCCGGGCGAAGGGCTCGCGATAGAAATACGGGGCAAAGCCCGCAAGGCCAACGCGGTAACGCCGCCCTTTTACGCGAAAGATAAGGTAAAATAAAAACGACGCCGGTCGCGGCATTCTTAACGGCAAAAATAAACCCTTGCAATACGGAAGAGGATTGCGATACATTTTAGTTGATTTTCTTTTTGCTTTACAATAATCTGTTTTTACCGTTCATTTTAAGGAAAGGAGAGACGCAAATGGAATTCCCGAAAGACCTGAAGTACACCAAAGAACACGAATGGGTGAGGGACGACGGCGATACCGTCACAATCGGCGTAACCGATTACGCCCAAGACTCGCTCGGCGAGGTCGTCTACGTGGAGCTTCCGCAGGACGGAGCGTCCGTAACGCAGCACGAACCCTTCGGCGTGGTCGAGTCGGTAAAGGCCGTCTCGGACCTTTACTCGCCGGTAAGCGGCACCGTGGCCGAGGTTAACGACGCCATAATAGACAGCCCCGAGGCCATAAACGACGACCCGTACGGGGACGCGTGGATGATCAAGGTGCAGCTCTCCAACAAGGACGAACTCAACGACCTGCTTACTGCCGACGAATATCAGAAATATATCGAGGAAGAAAAGCAGTCTTGAAAAGGGCAGTCCCCTATATACCCCATACCGAAGAAGACATAACCCGGATGTGCGCGGCCATAGGGGTAGGCTCCCTTGAGGAACTACTTAAGACCGTGCCGGACGCTTTAAGGCTTAAGGGGGGCCTCCGGCTTCCGGAAGGCATGAGCGAGTTTGAGGTCGGCGTCGCGCTCGAAAGGATAAGCAAAAAAAACGCATCAACCAAAGATTATTCATCTTTCCTCGGAGCCGGCTCCTACAACCATTACATACCGTCAGCAGTAGACCAGTTAATCTCACGCTCGGAATTTTATACCTCATACACGCCTTACCAGCCCGAGATAAGCCAGGGAACGCTCCAGGCCATATTCGAATACCAAACCCTCATCTGCCAGCTTACGGGGATGGACGTCTCGAACGCGTCTTTGTACGACGGCGCTTCGGCGACCGCCGAGGCCGCTCTCATGGCAAAACGCGTGACAGGCAGAAAGAAGGTCTTGACAAGCGCTAGCCTGCACCCCGAATACAGAGAAACCGTGAAGACCTATCTCGAAGGCAGGGACGAACCTTTTGGCGAGGTGTTGTATTGCACGGAAGCAGGCACCACCCTTGCGGAGGCCGCTCGAAAATCCATTGACGCCG
>JBBTLC010000165.1:0-4997 GCA_038068875.1 Deltaproteobacteria bacterium | reverse complement strand
GTGTTCCTTGCAGTTCTCCGGACGGCGTTAATGGCGCTCTGTGCCGGAATTGCGAAGAAGAGCGTGGCTTTTCTTACGATGATTTCTCCGCCCGTCCCGCTTCTCGGAGTGGAGACGAGGTAGAGCGAAAAGAGGCCAAGAAGAACGGATACGATGATGACCCGGTGTTTCTTTACAAATGAGGTCATTTCAGTTTTGTATGGTGACGTCCCTTAAGAGTCGGAGTTCGTCAAGCACCTTGCCCGCGCCCCTTACGACACAGGTAAGCGGGTCTTCGGCTATGGTTACGGGGAGTTTCGTTTCTTCCCTCAAGATCACGTCGAGATTTTTTATGAGAGCGCCGCCCCCGGCGAGCACTATCCCTTTGTCAACCATATCGGCGGCGAGTTCCGGCGGGGTGGTCTCCAGAACCTGTTTGATGGCTTCGACAAGGGCGTTTATCGGTTCCATCATGGCCTCTTTCACCTCGGCCCCCGTAATCTGGATCGTCGTCGGGATTCCGGTTACGAGGTTCGAGCCCTTTATTTCCATTGTCCGCTCTTCTTCCTCTCCCATGGCAAGCCCCATGGTCATCTTTATGTTTTCCGCGACGCCGGTTCCTATAGCGAGGTTGAATTTTCTCTTTACGAAATGCACAACCGCCTCGTCGAGCTTGTCGCCTCCGACCCGCAAGGATTTCGCCCTTACGATGCCGGCAAGGGATATTACTGCTATCTCGGATGTGCCGCCGCCTATGTCCACTATCATGTTGGCCGAGGGTTCGGTTATGGGGAGCCCAGCGCCTATGGCCGCGGCCATGGGCTCTTCTATGAGGTAGACTTCTCCGGCTCCGGCGGAATAGGCCGATTCCTTTACCGCCCTCATCTCGACCGGCGTTATGCCGGACGGCACGCCTATGATTATCCTCGGCCTTACGAGGTGGCGGCGGTTGTGAACTTTTGCGATAAAGTATTTAAGCATCTCTTCCGTTACTTCGAAGTCCGCTATTACTCCGTCCTTAAGCGGCCTTATGGCCGATATGTTGCCGGGCGTTTTGCCGAGCATGGCCTTCGCCTCTTTGCCAACGGCGAGGACGCGCCTGCCTTTTCCGTCTTTTTTAACCGCGACGACCGAGGGTTCGTTCGACACTATGCCCTTGCCCTTCACGAATATGAGCGTAGAGGCCGTGCCGAGGTCTATGGCCATGTCGTTCGAAAAATAGCGTAGGATGTAGTTTAACATCAGTGTCACCTTTCTTGGGTTGCCTTAAGCTATTATAATATCAAATAGAAAAGACAAATGGCAAGGAGAAAGATTGGCAAAAAGGTTGAATTTGTAAAGAAAATCTATTAACATACACAACTTGACCGGGATACTCCAGTTATGAGGGGAGTTCAAACAACAATAGACAGGCGGGACGCCTGTCCTACAAGGGGGTTTTGTAATGCTTGATTTTCTGCGTCAAAAACGCCGTTCGTCCGTTATCGTGGTAATCTTCGCGGCAATCATACTGGTTTTCATATTCTGGGGCAGCTATTCGCCGCAGGGGGATAACGCGTCTTCCAATTACGTTGCCGAGGTTGACGGCGTCGGCATAAGCGCGAACGCCTACAACGAACTCTACAGGCGGCAGACGGAGTATTACAGGAATATCTTCAAAGGCAAGGTTTCGGAAGACTTTTTCGACAAGCTTGATTTGAGGAAGCAGGCGGTGAACATGCTCGTCGAGAAAACAGTCATCTTGAATGCCGCCGAAAAGGAAGGCGTTAAGGCGTCGAAGGCCGAGGTGCAGGACAGGATAGCCGCCATTCCGGCATTCCGGAAAGACGGCGTTTTCAACAAAGACGTCTATTTTTCGCTTCTGAGCCAAAACCGTCTCACACCCGGAGAGTTCGAACAAGGCTTGAGGGAAGATATTACGATCGAGAAGATGCGCAACAACGCGCTAAAGGACGTAAGTGTTTCCGAGGCAGAGGCCAAGGAGATGTATTTGAAGGAGAACAGGCAGATATCGCTCGATTACGTTGAGGTGCAGGCCTCTAAGTTCTTGGGCTCGGCAGCCGTGAAAGACGAGGAGATAAGCGCCTACTACGGGAAGAATATCGAAAGGTTCATGCTTCCGGCCAAGATAAACGCCTTTTATGCCTATATGGGCAAGGAGGTTTTTGCGAAGGGAATAAAGGTGACGGACGCGGAACTCAAGGCGCGTTATGAAAGGGATATGGACGAATTCCGCGAGCCGAGAAAGATAAAGGCCGCTCATATACTCGTAAGCCATAAAGACGATAAGGATAAGGCAAAGAAAAAGGCAGAGGAGCTCTTGGGCAGGATTAAAAAAGGCGAGGATTTTTCTTCTCTCGCGTCCAAATATTCCGACGACCCCGGTTCCGCGAAAAAGGGCGGCGACCTCGGATACTTCTCGATAGGCATGATGGTAAAGCCTTTTGAAAACGCCGCGGTGGCGCTTAAAAAGGGCGAGACGAGCGGAATCGTCGAGACAGAGTACGGGTATCATATAATAAGGGTGGACGACATAAAGGAAGAAAAACTAACCTCGTTCAACGACGTAAGAGCGAGGCTTCAGAGCCGCATAGTCTTTGAAAGAGGCGAGGCGGCCGCGAGGGAGAAGATTTCGTCCCTCGACGCGGCGCTTCGCGCGGCTTCCACCGTCGATGAATTCAAGAATGCCGCGAAAAAATCCGGGGCCATGTCAGCCGTAACCGGCCTTATAAGCGAGACCGACGCATCAAGTGAACTCGTAAAGGACGAGAGGCTCAAGGACGCCGCCTTCGTGCTCGGGGCAAACGGCATAAGCGGAATAGTGGACACGCAGGGCAGGCTCTACATAATAAAAATCATCGAGCGCCAGGACGAACATCCGGCTCCTCTTCAGGCGGTGAAGAAGTTCATAGAGGACGTTTTAAAGAGAGAAAAGGCCGTGGAAGAGGCCGAAGCCGCGGCAAAGGGGTTTTTGGATAAGGTTAAGGCAGGCGGAGACTTCGCCGGCCTCGCGAAAAAAGAAGGCTATAAGACAGGCAAGACGGAATCTTTCTCCATGGCCAAGGGCTCTATTCCGGGCATTAACGTATCTCTTGCGGAAAACGGCGCGATATTCGACCTTACCAAGACGCACCCTTATTACGGAATGCCGCTTACGCAGGGCGAGAGTTCCTATGTCTTTCGTTTAAGGGATTCCAAAGAGGCCGCCTTGAAAGGGTTTGAAGACAAGAAGGCCGAGTTCATGGCGAGGAAACTCGATGAGAAAAAGGCCGCGGCCACAAAGGTTTGGCTGGAGGGGCTTAAGGCCAAGGCCTCCATAGTAGTGCACGAGGAACTTCTGTAAGATTACTTTCTTTTGTTTTGACAGGCGGGACGCCTGTCTTACCGTAAAATGGGTCGGAGGGGATTAAGGGGTTACACACTGATGCGCCTTTCAAGGATGTTTTTGCATACTCTAAAGGAGACCCCTTCGGACGCCGAGGTGGTGAGCCATAAACTCATGCTCCGCTCCGGCATGATAAGAAGGGTGGCCGCCGGCATATATAATCTCCTTCCCTTAGGGTTCCGCTCCATAAGAAAGGTCGAGGCCATAGTGAGGGAAGAGATGAATCGCGCAGGGGCGCAGGAAGTCATGATGCCAATCGTGTTGCCCTCCGAACTCTGGAAAGAGAGCGGCAGGTGGGATTTTTACGGCAAGGAACTGCTTCGCGTAAAAGACCGCCACGAAAGGGATTTTTGTCTGGGGCCGACCCACGAAGAGGCCGTAACTGACATGGTAAGAAATGACGTCCGTTCTTACCGCCAGCTTCCCATAAACCTCTACCAGATACAGACCAAATTCCGCGACGAGATACGTCCGAGATTCGGCCTTATGAGAGGCAGAGAGTTTATAATGAAAGACGCCTACTCCTTTCACGCCACGGAAGAGTGCGCGGAACGCGAATATAAAAACATGTACGGCGCCTATACCCGGATATTCGAGAGGTGCGGTTTGGAGTTTCGCGCGGTCGAGGCTGAGACAGGGCAGATCGGCGGAAGTTTTTCGCACGAGTTCATGGTCCTTGCCGAAACCGGCGAGGACGCAATAGCGAGTTGCGTTTCCTGCTCCTACGCCGCCAATATCGAGAGGGCCCAGATACGGGAAGAGTTAAGGGAAGAGCAGGGAAGCGCCTCAACAATCGAAAAACCCATGGAGCGCGTGAGTACCCCGGGGGTTAAGAGCGTGGAGGAGGTGAGCGGGTTTTTAAAGATACCTCCTTCCATGCTCATAAAGACCCTTATCTATTCGACCGAAAAGGGCGCGATAGCGGCCCTTGTAAGAGGCGACGCCGAAGTCAACGAGGCAAAGCTTCAGAGGGCAAGCGGAGTCAAGACCCTCGCCCTCGCCGATGAAGAAACAGTAAAGGAAGCGACAGGCGCGCCGAGCGGTTTCGCCGGGCCTCTTGGATTAAAGATACCCGTATACGCGGATTACGGCGTAAGGAATATCTCAAGCGGAGTAACAGGCGCGAACCAGGCGGACGCCCATATAATGAATGTTTCTCCGAAAAGGGATTTTAAGGCGATTTACGCGGATTTAAGGGTAGTAAGGGCCGGAGACGGGTGTCCGAGCTGTAAGGGCGCGTTCGAGATAAAGAGAGGCATTGAGGTAGGGCACATCTTCAAGCTCGGCACTAAATACAGCGAATCCATGAAGGCTCTTTTCCTCGACGACAAGGGGGCTGAAAAGCCGATTATAATGGGCTGTTACGGCATAGGCATAGGAAGAACCGCGGCGGCCTCAATTGAGCAGAACCACGATGAAGCAGGGATAATCTGGCCGCCTCCTCTTGCGCCGTTCGATTGCATTATCGTTCCGGTAAACGTGAACGACGAGGAGACCTCGAAGGCCTCCGAAGCCCTTTATTCCGAACTTTCCTCAAATGGTTTGAGCGCGCTTTATGACGACAGGGACGAGAGGGCGGGGGTCAAGTTCAAGGACGCGGATTTGATTGGAATACCCGGCAGACTTACCGTGA
>JBBTLC010000164.1:0-14354 GCA_038068875.1 Deltaproteobacteria bacterium | reverse complement strand
CTTTTTTTAAAGACTTAAGCCGCTCCCACGGGTCTTCCTTCAAGAAACGCAAACAGGTGTCGAAGGTGGCTCCGCCCCATGCCTCGAGGCTCCAGTAGCCTACCTTGTCGAGCATGGAGGCCAACTCCAGCATGTCGGACGTCCTCATGCGGGTCGCGAGAAGGGATTGGTGCGCGTCCCTTAGAACCGTGTCCGTAATGCAGGCCTTTTTGCCTGAGCTTTCCTGTTTGGCGGTTTTATTTTTTGTCGCCATGCGAACCCCTTTTTAGCAGGGGTGACCCCTGCACCCGCAATGTTTTAATTCGCCTCTTTAACTCCCCTCCTTACCAAGGAGGGGTTGGGGGAGGTTGTCTTGAACCTGCTTTTACCCTACCCAGCCTCCCCTTATAAAGGGGAGGAGAAAAATGCGCACCACCAAGGCTTATTCATTCACTTCGCCGTCCGCAAGGACCTATAAGCCGTGATATGCCGCGATAGCCGCGGAGATCGCCGCTATGACGTCCGTCGGATCGCTGTACTCCGCGTATTCCATGAGCTCCGGTTTCCTGTCTATATAGCCGGTATCGAAGTTGCCGCTTCTGAAGTCCTTGTCGTCCATTATCTTTCTTAAAAACGGAATGGTCGTCTTGACGCCCCTTATGACGAATTCCTCGAGAGACCTGTCCATCCTGCGTACCGTCTCGTCCCACGTGGAGCCCCTTACGATTAGTTTTACTATCAAGGAGTCGTAGTGGGGAGGGATGACGTAGTCTTTATAGACCGCGCCGTCTATCCTCACTCCGATGCCTCCGGGCGAGTAATAGGCGGTTACGCGTCCGGCGTTCGGAGCGAAGCTGTTTTTCGGGTCTTCGGCGTTTATCCTGCATTCCATTGCGAAGCCAGATATGCGGACGTCTTCTTGCTTAAAGTCGAGCGGCAATCCTGCCGCTATCTCTATCTGCTTTTTAACGAGGTCTATGCCGGTTGTCTCTTCGGTTATCGGGTGCTCGACCTGTATCCTCGTGTTCATCTCAAGGAAGTAGAAGTTTCTTTTCTCGTCCACCAAAAATTCCACCGTGCCGGCGTTCGTGTAGTCCGAGGCCTTTGCCGCGGCTATCGCCGCCTCTCCCATCCGTTTTCTCAGGTCTTCGTTCAGGATGAGAGAAGGGGCTATCTCGATGAGTTTTTGGTGGCGCCTCTGTATGGAGCAATCCCTCTCGCCCATGTGCACGGTGTTGCCGTGCTTGTCCGCGAGTATCTGAAATTCTATGTGGTGCGGACTGTCCAGATACTTTTCGAGGAATACGTCGGTAAGGCCGAATGCCGCCTTCGCCTCGGCGCTCGCGGAGCCTATGGCCTTTCGGAGTTCTTCTTCGTTCCGGGCTATCCTTAAACCTCTTCCTCCTCCTCCGCCGGCGGCCTTGACCATGATGGGGTAGCCTATCTCTTTGGCGAATTTAACGGCCTCCGGAACGCTTTTTACAGGCTCGTCCGTTCCCGGAAGCACCGGCACGCCGGCGCGTTTCATCATGTTTCTTGCTTTTATCTTATTGCCCATGTCGGTGATGGATTTGCTTGACGGGCCTATGAACGTAATGCCGCGCTTTTCGCAAAGGAGAGGGAGCTTCGGGTTTTCCGAAAGAAACCCGTACCCCGGATGTATGGCGTCGGCATTTATCTTTAACGCGAGGTCAACTATCCTGTGGATGTTGAGGAAGCCCTCGACCGGTCCCGGGCCCACCATGTAGGATTCGTTCGCCTTTTTCACGTAAAGGCTCGTGGCGTCGCCTTCGGCGTAGATGGCCGCGCAGGGGATGTCGAGCTCTCTGCATGCCCTTATGATGCGGGAGGCGATTTCGCCTCTATTTGCGACAAGAACTTTGTTGAACATATATTTTGTCACTCCCGAAACAAGTTCGGGACAAGCTCTGAATCTTGCCCTGAGTTGACCGAAGGGTCTCTTCAGGGTTCGGCATGACATAAAAACATAAGCCGGATTTCCTTTTACAGGAAGAATTATTTTGCCTGTAATACGGCGATAAGTCAATGAAAAAGAACAGTTTATCAATGGACGATTATCCGTTATCAGTAAAAAGAATAAAGTAACGGATAACCGATAGCGGTTAATGGATTATGGATTTGCGGATGATTTTATGAAGGCGGCTGCCCTTTCGAGCCGCGCTATCGCGCGTTCTTTTCCGAGGGCCTCGATTGTTTCGAATATCCCCGGGCTTATCGTGCTTCCGGTCAGAGCGACCCTCACGGGCTGGGCGAGGTTTCCGAGCTTCATGGCCTTTTCCGTTAATATTGCCTCGAACTCCGTTTGAATCGTCTTTGCGGCAAACTTTTCGAGCGTCGAGAGGCGTTTGGCGAGAAGGGTAAGGGCTTCGGCGTTTTCAGAGGTAAGGAATTTCCCAACGGCCTTCGGGTCGTAGTCGAAGACGTCCTTGAAATAAAAGAGCGAGTGCTCGGCCATTTCTTTCAAGGTTTTGGACCTTTCCTTTACGGTCGTTATTATGAGGGAAAGCCTCTTGTCATTTTCAGCCTCGACCCCGTGTTCTTTGAGGAAAGGAAGAAGAAGATGGGCGAGGGTGTCGGAAGACGTCTCTTTTATGTAGTGCTGGTTCAGCCAGAGGAGTTTTTCGGGATTGAACACGCCGGAGGACTTTCCCACGTTTTCGAAAGAGAATTTTTCCATGAGTTCTTCCATGGAAAATATTTCCTGGTCCCCGTGCGACCACCCGAGCCTCGCAAGATAATTTACGAGGGCGTGGGGCAGGTAGCCCATGTCGCGGTACGCGATAACGCTCGTCGCGCCGTGGCGTTTACTGAGTCTCGCCTTGTCGCTTCCGAGTATCATCGGAAGGTGCGCGAAAAGCGGGAGTTTATAGCCCAGGGCCTCGTAGATGAGCGCCTGCTTCGGGGTGTTGTTCATGTGGTCGTCGCCGCGTATGACGTGGGTTATTTCCATCTCCGCGTCGTCCGCCACCACGCAGAGGTTGTAGGTGGGGGTGGAGTCGCTTCTTAAGATTACGAGGTCTTCGAGCTCGGCGTGGTCAAAGGCTATGGGGCCTTTGATTAGATCGTTTATTATTGTTTTACCCGGAGGCACCTTGAACCTCACGGCGTGGGGTTTATCCGGAGTCTCTTTGG
This sequence comes from Deltaproteobacteria bacterium, assembly GCA_038068875.1. Classification (GTDB taxonomy): domain Bacteria; phylum Desulfobacterota; class GWC2-55-46; order GWC2-55-46; family DRQE01; genus JBBTLC01. The sequence continues at coordinate 11,222 of JBBTLC010000164.1, read as the reverse complement.
CGTTCCTGCACCTTCCGTCGTATCTCGGAGGCCGGCCGTCCTTTAAGGCGTTTTGCCGCCGCGCTTCGAGTTCCTCCGGCGAGCAGTAGCACCTGTAGGCGTGTCCGTTTTTAAGGAGTTTTTCTACAAGCTCTTTGTAAAGGCCGAACCTCTTGCTCTGGTAGAAAGGCCCTTCGTCGTAATCGAGGCCGAGCCACTTCATGCCTTCGAGTATGGCTCCGATGGATTCTTCGGTGCTCCTCGCGACGTCGGTATCCTCTATCCGGAGGACGAACTTTCCTTTGTTGTGTCTCGCGAAAAGCCAGCTGAAAAGCGCTGTCCTCGCCCCGCCTATGTGGAGGTATCCGGTCGGGCTCGGGGCAAAACGGGTTTTTACTGTCATGGTTATGCCTTTACGAGTTGAATTGCGCGGCGGTTCCGTAAAGAAGGTCATTCGACGCGCTTAGATTTTTTAAACTTTTCCTTCGAGAAAGTCAACCCCGTAAAAATGCCGAGGGAAAAAACAAGAAGCGGCGAGATTATAAGGAAGCTCCTGTTTATGGTCGTGCGCAGATAAAGCCATTCATAGTTGGACGTAAATACGAATACCGCGAGCGTTGCCAGAAAAGTCAGCGCGAACGGCGCGAAGTACGATAGGAACGTCATGTCCTTGAAAAGCCTGAGGTTCGTGAAAAGTATCAAGACCGTCCCGGCGGAAAGTATATTGAAGGCGCCTTCTTCCCAAAAGAAGACGGCGGCAAGTTCCGTAAACGCCTCGCCGTGAATCCCCAATTTCCCCCCGCCGACGCTAAGGCCGTATAAGACCTTTACCATAAGCCACGGTCCGGCGAGAACCAGAAAAACCGCGCACGGAACGGCGATTTTTTTGATTCTTTCGCGCAAAGGAGCGTCTGTTTTGGCGATAAGGAAAAGGAAAGTAAGGACTATCGCCGGGGCGTAAAGCACGAGACCTTCGTTTTTGGTGAACGTCATCGCGGCCGAAGTTATCGCAGTCATGTAAAGAAACGAGGTTTCGCCGGTTTGAAACCACCTCGAAAGAAGCAAGACGCTCGCGAGAAGGTAATAGCCTACGGCCATGTCAGCGTGGCCGCCGTGAGCGTGGAACGACATGAGAGGTATGCTCGCGAGCACGTAGGTGAAGGCCGCGGCAATCGCGAAAGAGGCGTGTCTTCGGAGGAATGCGTAAAATACGGCGGTCATGGACGCGAATATCGCGAAGTCGTAGAGGTGAACGAGGCTCGTGTTCCACGTCCCCGCGAAAATCCCCATCCATGCCTTAAAAAGAGGCGTTCCGAGCGGATAGTTGAGCAGGCCTCCGCCGAGAAACTCCTCCGAACCGCCCGCGCCGAGCCCTCCTGCGGTGAATATAACCTTGGCCTTGAAGTCCCATGTTGTTACGGCGTCGTCGAAGTAAGGCGGCCAGATAAAGACGTTCAGAAGAGGGAGAAAGAGTTTGACCGCGATAAGCGCGAGAAAAACGGCGCCGAGAGTTTTTTCGACGGCGCTTGTTTTTTCGGGAGAGGTCTCGACACGGCCCGTAAAGAGGGCTTTTTTCTTCATAAGCGCGGCTATTATGACGAAGCCTGCCGCGAAATACGGGAGAAGCGCGGCGAAAGAATAAGTTATGCCGATGCCGAACGATAAGGCCGCCCGTTCAAGGCCGTTAGTAAGACCTTTCCTGTCCATTGCGGCGATTATCGCGAAGCCCGTAACGGACGGCAGCAGAATGGAGACGAACATGAGCAAGGCGTCAAGGAACATTGATTTTCAGTTTTCCTCTCTGAATATAAACGAGTAATCGTCGTATCGCGCCGTTTCTTTTCCTTTGGCAACAGGGTTTCCGTTGACATACAGCATGCCGTTATCGAATCTTACGTTGGGATTTTTGTACACCGCGTGAACCCGACCCATGCTCCGCATGGGTACCCCGGCGCCGGGTTTTTCAAAGGTAATCGGTTTTAACGGGTACAGGAGGTATTTCATGTGCGCGAAGAAATTCCTCTCGACAGGTTCGTGGAAGTAGAAGATTTTGTCTTCGCCTTTCAGTTGCGCCCTCGCGAATTCCGCGAAGTCGTAAAAGTCGTCCATGTTCGAGAAACGCCTTCTTCCGTCTTGCGTTTTGACGTAACTTTTATAAACCGTGTCAGTTGATAAAGCCTGAGCATAGGTGTATCTCAAATCATAGGCCATCCACAGCAGAAGCAAAACAATAAATATCGCCGAAACGCGGGTCGCGCGCGGTTCCCCGGGCGAGGAGTCTTTTTCCCTTTTTTTCCAAAGGTACGCGGCGAGCGCGGCCAAAGCCGCCATGACGGCGATTATGTTTAGTATAAACGCATACGAAAACGTGAAAAGAAAGGGCGGGCTCGCGGAGTTTATGCTTAACGGGGTTATTGCTTCGGGCCAGAAGAAATTACGCCACGTTATTATCGCTTTTTCCGTGATTCCGTCCGGTTTTTTTATCGCAAGGTCTTCAATTTCCACCGTGTCGCCGAAGCCGAAGAACGTGATGGACACCGTGGATATTTCCCCGTTCCACAGTTTTACCCCCGGATAGTGCGTCCGGGCTCTTAAATCAAGGGAGTAGGCGTTAAAATCGCCGTCGCTCGAAAGAGGCAGCTGTGCGAGAGGATAAAAGCGCGTCCTTCCGTCGGCCTTCCACACGACCCTTAGGAAGCCCATGGGGTTGGTGGTCTTGGCGCGCATCTCTATGACGTAGTAATCCGCGGCGTTAAGGTTCGGCGTGGGTATGGTTATTTCCGGATCCCAGAGGCCTTTTACGGTAAGGCGCTTATCTTTGAATTCGGCGAAGGAGAAGTTTTTTATCTGCCATGTGCTTACGAATTCGCCGCGCAGAACCGCGCCGGCCGTTTCCTGAAAAAAAAGCGCGTGGAAGAAGAAGGCGATAAAAAAGGCGCATGCCGTTTTACGCATCTTGTCTTCGGAAGGGGGAGCCGTTTATTATTATGCCGGCGTACCCGACGACGTGATCGAAGTCTCCGCTTACTTCTCCTGACGTGGAGTGGACGAGGAGCTTGGCGCTTCCCGCGCCGAGTATCTTGGACGCGACGAGCGCGACCGCCGCGGGCACCGCTCCGCACATGGTTATATTGCGGGATGCCGTTACCTTAAGAAGGCCTTCGGCATCGAGAGAGAGAATCTTATCTATGGCGAGACGGTCTTTTTTGCCGGTTACATCGGCGCTTTCGTAGTGGTTCATGTCGCTTGAGACTACGATTAAGACCTCTCTCTTATAGGCCTTTATCGCGTTAGCTATGGCGCGCCCCATCTCGGCGCATTCCTTGAACCGCGCGTGCATGAGGGTTATGGGCACTATGCGGCAGGAGGGGTTTTTGACGTAAAGAAAAGGGAGTTGCACCTCCAATGAATGCTCGCTCAAGTGGGCGGCATCGTCAGGGGAAAAAAGAGGGGAGTGGTCGAGCACGAGGTGCGCGAGTTCTTCGTCCACTTCGGTTTTTCCGAAGGGCATGCTCCATCTGCCGTTATCCATGACTGCCGCCTTTTCTCCGAGCCCGGTGTGGTTCGGGCCTATGAGAAGGACTGTGTCCGGCACTTCGATTGACGAGTAGACGCATCCGGCGACAAGGCCGGAGTACATATAGCCGGCGTGAGGCGATATGACCGCAACGGCATGTTCCTCTTCAACGGCTTTTTCCGTCGGCTTGGTCTTGCCCGAGAAGCAACCCGTCCGGATGTATTCCTCCACCGCCGCTTTTAATATGGAAGGGTCGGCGGGGTAGAATTGGTTCGCTACGCATGGTTTTCTTATCATAATAGGGTGTATAGATATTAGCAAAAGGCAGCGCTCTTGTCCAGAAGGGGCGTTACGCAGGTAATGTAGCGTATTTTGTGGCAGTCGTAGGGCAGGGCTTTAGCCCTGCTCAAAGACGCAACCCTTCCGCCTGAGGCGGAGGGAGGCGCTACGAAAACAAAACTGAAGGAACCGCCGCTCCTTTTCTCATGACACAAAACAAGTGACATTATCAGTCGCGTGATACCATGTTGAATCATGCATCAGGTATTTGTTATACTGACAATTCAACATCATGAGAAAGGAACGTTCCTTTATGCTGCGGGTGATTAAAAAAGACCTGATCATATTCGACCTCGACGGAACCCTCGTGGATTCGAGCGGCGATATAGCTCATGCCGCCAATAGAACTCTTCGGGAGATGGGTTTCCCGGAAATGACTGTTTCCGGCATAAAGGCGAATGTCGGATGGGGAGTAAGGAGCCTTCTCGAGAAGGTCATGCCGGGCGAGAGCGCGGAGAGGATAGACGAGGCGAGGCGTATTTTTCTTAAGTATTATTCCGAAAACCTTGTTGACGAGACTCGCTTTTATCCCGGAGTGGAGGACACAGTGCGGCATTTTCACGTTTCGGGGAAAAAACTTGCCATTGCGACCAATAAGCAACTCGTGCTTACCGAGAGGATACTCGACGAGTTGGGGCTTAAGAGTTATTTCTCCGTGCTCGTAGGAGGCGATTCAGTGCCTAACAAAAAGCCGCACCCGGAGCCTCTTTTTTTCATAATGAAAAGCCTCGGAATCGAAAGCGTTGATACGGTTTTTGTCGGCGACAGCGCCATAGATTGCGAGAGCGGGGCATCCGCCGGGGTCTTTACCATAGGGGCGGCTTACGGGTTCAGGGGTAAGGCAGAACTGGAAAAGGCCGGATGCGGCATGCTAATAGAAAGTTTCTCTGAACTTGAAAGCATAATAATATAAGTATGTTATAGGATATAGATTATATTAACTATTAACTTTATTTCTATGACGTAGTTGCGCGTTTTTTTAAATTAATCTATACTTGCGGCATGTTCACGAGAAGGACGTGTATAAAGCTTGCCGCGATGTCATCAGTTTTTCTCTCCCTTGGCGCGGGGTCATCCCTCGCGTCGGCCCTTTTTACCCCCAAAAGAAAAGAAAACCCGCGCAGGCCCGATAACCGTTTTATCGGGGGTACCCATGCGGAGCATGGGTCGGGACGCGCCCTCATAGGGGTAAGCAACGGAAAATCCGCGTACGACATGGTGAAGGAGGCGGTTTTTCTCATAGGCGGGTTCGATAAGCTCGGCCTTAAAGGCAAGACCGTGCTCGTGAAGCCGAACGTGGTGTCCGGTGAACGCAATCCCGCCACAACTAACCCGGACGTCGTAAGCGCGGCAGTCAAACTGCTTTACGAAAACGGGGCAAGCAAGGTTTATGTCGGAGACATGTCGGCCCTTTTTACCCTTTCGACCATGAGGAACATGAAGAAAAACGGCATATACAAGGCCGCGAAGGATTCCGGCGCCGAGGTGGTGGTATTCGAAGACTACGACTGGGTGGAGGTGCCGCTCCCAGGGGCAAAATACGTAAAGAGCGCCTACGTTACGGAGTGGCTGTACAGGGCGGATATCGTCGTGAACCTGCCTGTGGTAAAGACGCACCGCTCGGCGAGTTACTCGATTACCCTCAAAAACTTCATAGGCTGCACACATCTCAAGCAACGGCCATATATCGTTGACGAATCCCATTGGGAGGAACTCGTGACGGAATTTAACCTCGCATACGCGCCTGACCTTAACATAGTCGACGGCACAGTCTCGATGGTGGAAGGCGGCCCGTGGAGCGGCACGCCGAAGGACACAAACCTCATAGTGGCCAGCGGCGACAGGGTTGGCGCGGACATAGTCGGGTTAGGCGTCATAAAGTCTTTCGGCCTCTGGCCCATGGTTTCGGAAAAAGACGTGTGGGAGCAGAAGCAGATAAAGATGGCAATCGAGACAGGGGTCGGAAGAGGCAGGGAAGGTCTTAAACTCGTTACGGGCCAAGGCGATAAGGAGTTTACTGATCTTATGCGAAAGGTAAGAAGCGTTACCGGCCTTTAGCGGTTAACTGTTATCGGTTAAAGATAGATGCTGAACCAATACTGAAACAAGTTCAGCACATGGTTCAGCATGACTAAAAACATACTATTTTGTCACCCTGAACTTGTTTCAGGGTCTCATAAACCGATAACCGAATTCAGTACGGTAACGGATAATGCGTCTTGTTCTCGTCTTTGCCCTGCTTAATGCCTACCGGGACATGCTTGACCGTGCTCTCTTTTTTGTCCTCGCCCTTACTCATATCGGTCAGGGTGCCGTTGCAGGGAAGAATTGACATGGTCGGGCGGGGCATGCCTGTGTTCTTTTTTTTCATGCCATCCCCCGCGAAAAATTTGTGACGCGCAAAATAAGTAAAGCACGTGTTAGCGTTTTGTCAAGCCTCTAAGGGGCAAAATCGGGCGTGTTATTTGGCAATGGTGGAAAAAATTAATTTATGATATATAATTATAACCGTAGGCTGTTGAAATAAGGCGCTGCGGGCATTGGTTAAGCGTGTTGCCAAAAAAAATCACAGGGAGGTCAAGTATGGCGGCAAAAAAAGGCAGTAAGCAACTCATAGACGCTTTGAATCTCGACAGGGCGTTCGAACTCGGCGCGATAATCCAGTACATGGGGCACCACTATGAGGCGGAGGGCTCGGAAAGTCCGGCCATCATAGAGATATTCAAGAAGACCGCGATGGACGAGATGAAGCACGCGGAAAAATTAGGCGAGAGGATAGTCTATCTCGGCGGGGTTCCCATACAGAAGCCGACCCCCGTTAAAAGGGGCGGGAAGCTTCTCGACATGGTAAGGGAAGACCTCGGCGCGGAAGACGGGGCCATAGCGCGTTATAAAAAACACATAGCGCTCGCGGACAAGCTCGGCGATACCACGACAAGGCTAATGCTCGAAGAGATTCTCTCCGAAGAGGAAGGCCACGCCGACACGTGGGAGACCGTGCTTTCGAAGCGGTAGTAATTACGGAAGGATATTTAGCGGTTCCCCCCTTTTTCAAAGGGGTTGGGTTCCCGTTGCTGCAACACATTGCAACGGGAAGTGGGGGATTAGCAGGTGTCTACTCTTAAGCTCATGAAGAAGTGGGTCTGCGTCGAATGCAGTTACGTTCACGAAGGGGACGGCCCGCCGGATTTCTGTCCTGTTTGCAGGGCGCCGAGCGAGGCGTTCGTGGAATATCACGGAGCGTAATTAACCGTTTTCCGGAGGATTGGGTTTGCAGGGTCGCCTTGCCGCGGAGCTCGCTTTAAGGATAAAAGAGAACGGCCCCATAACGTTCAAGGATTTCATGGAAGCCGCTCTCTACTGCCCGGGCCTCGGCTATTACGTCTCAGGCAAAGAGAAGTGGGGACCCGGAGGCGACTACATAACGAGCCTCGACGTAAGCCCTGTTTTCGGTCTTGCCATGGCGAAGCAAGTCCATGAGATGTGGCTCGTCATGGGTTCGCCAAGGCGTTTTACGATGATTGAGGCCGGAGGCGGAAGGGGCTGGCTCACGGGATGGATGCTGGATGCGTTTTCAAGGCGTTATCCCGGCCTCTTTGAAGCGGTAGAGGCGGTTATAATAGAGAAAAATCCGGAGGCCGCGAAGAAGGGCATTTTGCCGGAGCTTGCGGATAAAGTCTCATTTCGCGGCGATATCAATGAGTCAACCGGCCGGTTCGAAGGCGTAGTCATATCGAACGAGCTCATAGACAGCCTTCCGTTTCACAGGGTAATTAAGAAAAACGGAAGATTGAAAGAGATATACGTCGGAATCGAAGACGGGCGTTTTATCGAAGTAGAGGGCGAGCCTTCGACAAAAAGACTCGGCGAGAATTTCTCGCGGCTCGGCTTCGAACTTCCGGAGGGGGGGAGGGGCGAAGTAAGCCTCCTTGCCTGCGATTGGATAAGGGGCGTCGCTGAAAGGCTTACGAGAGGGTTTGTCGTTACAGTTGATTATGGCGCGCCGGCGCGGCTTTTGTACGAAGAGGCAAAGGACGGAAGCGTTCTTTGTTATTACAGGCACACGGTAAATTCCGACCCCTACCGGAACGTCGGCGAGCAGGACATCACCTGCATGGTGGATTTCAGCTCGTTAAAGGCAACGGGGCTCGAGTGCGGTTTGGAGGTAAGCGGTTTTACGGCGCAGAGGAATTTTCTTCTCGGCTTAGGCGTTTTGGACGAACTCAAAGAAATCGCCGAGCCGTCGGTTCGCGTTTACGGCGATATTGTTCATAATCAGGGCATAAAAGAACTTATAATGCCGGGCGGCATAGGCGACACGATGAAAGTGCTTGTGCAGCGAAAAGGCGTCCCGGCTTCAGCGCTTGGCGGTTTTTCTTTTAAGGACATGCAAGGTCAAATCTGATACGGGAGCGGACATCATGATGGAAGAGAATCTTCCGGGCGGCGATTGGGACGTAAGCGAGTGGACAGAGGCGTGGACGATAAAGGTCGGCTCGGCCTATGCCTGCGCGATATGCGGCACGATGGCGATGGTCACGAAGGGCGGGATAGGCGTCATGGAGCCCAAGTGCTGCGGCAGGCCCATGAGCCGTATTGAAAAATCCGGGGATATGAGGTAAATTCCATGACCGGAGAAAACGCTTCGAAAGATTTCCCCGGGGCACCCGACCCGCTCTCCGAGCGGGTACCCCGAAGCGGCGTGGGTCTGGCGGGGAGGGTCTATGTGTGCCGGATATGCGGGGCTGAATTGTCGGTCATAAAAGGCGGACACGGAAGATTGGCTCCTGTGTGTTGCAATGCCGCCATGACGCTCGTTGCCAAGATAAATTCCATATACAGATGCCCTGTATGCGGAAGCGAAATCACGGTGATAAGCGGCTTTAGCAGGAGTTTTTCCCCTGTTTGTTGCTCTACGGACATGTTAATAAAGGTTTTGGGCCAGGCTGCTTGAAAATAATTCGAATAACTTGCGGAGGAATAGTTTTATGCCCGAAAAAAAAGAAGAAAAGAAAGAAAAAAAACACGTGTGTTCGGTTTGCGGAAGGCCCTCAGATGCCGTTATATGCCACATCTGCGAGGATAGGATACGCGGCGAGGCGATCGAGAAAAAACGCGAGATAGAGAAGGCCGGAAAAACCGACAGCGGAAGAAAATAGGGGAATTATTTGACAGGCGGGACGCCTGTCCTACTAAATAATTCGGTACGGAGGATGCATGGAAAAAACCGCAAAAAGCGCGCTGTTTGACGAATTCACCATAGCGTATAACACGGAACTCGACGGATACGCGTTTTATACCGGCGCCGCCGGGATTATATCCGACGACAAAGGTAAAAACGTTTTCACTCACATAGCGAAAGATGAACTTGATCATATAGCGGTCGTGTCGAGCATTGCCGAGAGGTTAAGGAAAGGGCTCGGCATGGAAAGTTACGAGGAAGCGCTTAAAGAGGGGACTACGGTTTTCGATAAAAAGGGGCTTCCGATATTTCCGAAAGACAACGAGCTCATTAAAAGGCTCAAGACCAACCCGACCGACCAAAATGCAATATCCATCGCAATGGAGGCCGAGGAAAAGGCGGTGGAATTTTACGGCAACATGCTTAATCGCGCCAAGAGCCCGGTTGAAAAAATGCTTTTTACGAGGCTTCATGAGATGGAAAAGGGGCATCTTAAGGTTTTCAGGTGGGAGTACGAATCCCTGACCAAGACCGGTTTTTGGTGCGGCAACATGGAATACAGCGTGGAGAAGGAGTCTGAGTGATGTACGACGTTATTGTGGTCGGCGCGGGGCCGGCCGGCGCGGCGCTCTCGATGAGGCTCGCGCGTAGCGGCATAAAGGCGCTCGCAATAGACAAGGCGAAGTTTCCCCGTAAAAAGCCTTGCGGCGGAAGCATTTCTTTGAAGACCTGCAATATCCTGGACATAGACCTCGGAGCGGTCATCGAGGACGTTATCTTCGGAACGACTTTCAGTTTCAAAGGCGAACGAAGTCTTGACGTCATGTCCGAGCGTCCCATCGGGTACAGCGTGTCGAGGGAGGTCTTCGACGATTACCTTCTATCCAAGGCCAAGGACGAGGGCGCGGAAGTAAGCGAGGGGCTTAAGGTAGAGAGGGTTATCGACGAAGGGGACTGCGTAACGGCTTTTTGCGAAGGCGGGAAGGTTTTTAAAGCCAAGTTTTTGGCCTTCGCGGACGGTGCGGGGGCGGGCATAGGCAAGACGTTTTTTGATCTGAATCCGAGGGAGGGCGCGGTCTCGCTTGCCTGCGACATACCCTATGACAGGGATTCGTTCGGCGAAAAGATTAAAGAGAAGGTCTTCATAGATTTCGGTTTCGTGCCTTACGGATACGCGTGGATATTTCCGAAAAAGAAGGTTCTTTCGGTCGGAGTCGCCTGCGATATATCGAAGGCCGGCCGCGGGATAAAAGAATACTTTGATTCTTTTTTAAAGAATCACGAATTCCTGAAGGGCTGCGAGGTTAAGAACGTGTCCGGCTGGACCATACCGGCTTTTTACGGCGACTTCGTGAATCTCACCAAAGGCAGGGTTCTCGCGGTCGGAGACGCAGGGCATCTCGTTGACCCGTTCCTCGGCGAAGGCATATATTACGCGATAAAGAGCGGACACATCGCGGCCGACGCATTGGAGGGAGCCATAAAATACGGCGTCCCGCTCAATAAGTACGACGAGCGGCTGAGAAGCGAGTTATATCCGGGCTTTATGTTCGCGGCAAAACTCAGCTCCCTCGTTTATAGGCATCCGCGGCTTTGGTACAGGATGGTGGAGAAGGAGCCTCACATAATACTCCGTTACTACGACGTGGTGCGGGGACTCGAAGACATCGGGGATTTTTACGAGTGGATGTTCGGCATGATAAAGTCCAAGCCGTGGAAGGTCCTCAGAAGCTGGATTGAAAGCAAGGCGATTTAGCAGGGGTGACCCCCCCCGCGACCCATGCTTCGCATGGGTACCCCGATTGCGCGGGTTACCCGCCCCATAGGGCGGGTCTGGCTCTGCACCCATAATGTTTTAACTATCTCCTGCGACATAAGGGTGCTGAGGCTTATATATTCATCCGCCCGCCTTACTGATTGGCGGGCGGACCGTCCGGAGGCACAAGGAAAGGGGTGATTGTCGTGATAAGATTCATGGTTCCGAGAGTGGCCCGCTGCAGTGAGGGCTGCCCTACCTTGTCCCGGGCATGACGTTAAACTGCCCTATTTTTTATTTCACCCAACGAAACGGAACGGGTTAATGAAGATCATATTCGATAAAACGCTTGAGACAGGCGTATCATGGCAGGACAAGCAACACAAGGAATTGCTGGATAGGATGTCGGCCTTGAGCGAGGCTACGGACGGGCAACTGGAAAAGGAAGA
>JBBTLC010000163.1:0-8615 GCA_038068875.1 Deltaproteobacteria bacterium | reverse complement strand
CGCTTCGCGCATTTCCGCACCGGCCTTGGCAGGGTCAATCGTAACCTTGTCCGTGTTAACTTCCTGGCCGGCCGAAAACACCGGAGCGGCGTCAATCAATACGGCTATGAATAACGCCGCGGCTGCGCAGCGAAGCAATCTCAAGTCCTTTTCCCCCGACCCATGCTTCGCATGGGTACCACGCTGCCCTCTCCACGGTGGGGAGAGGAAGAAAAAACGGACAGCGCGTATCCTTTTGTTTTCATTACCCGAAGAGTTCCTTTACCTTGTCCAGAAAACTTTTCTTTTGCGGGAACGATTCGTCGTTCATTATCTCCGCCAGTTCTTCGATGAGTTCTCTTTGCCTCTTATTCAGCTTGGCCGGCGTTTCGATGTTGACGACTATCATCTGGTCGCCTCTTCTGCCGGTTCTTAAAGACGGCGCGCCTTTTGTCTTCAGCTTGAATACCTTGCCGGACTGGGTGCCGGCCGGTATCTTGAGTTTGGTCTTTCCGTCGAGGGTCGGCACTTCTATCTCCCCTCCGAGCGTTGCCTGAGGAAAGCTTATTGGCACCTCGCAGATTATGTCGTCGCCCTCGCGTCTGAATATCGGGTGTTCGCGGACTGTAAGGAACACGTAGAGGTCCCCCGGCCTTCCGCCCCTTGTCCCTGCCTCTCCCTCGTTGTTCATCCGGAGGCGCGCGCCGGAGTCCACCCCCGGAGGCACGTTTATGGTGAGGGTTCTCGCAGCATGCATAAAACCGAGCCCTTTGCACTCCTCGCATGGGTGGGGTATGGTGCGGCCTTCGCCCCTGCAGTTAGGACAGGGTCTCGCGATACGGAGGAAGCCCTGTTGCATGAAGACCTGTCCGTTGCCTTTGCAGTTCGGGCAAGTCGCGGCGGACGTGCCGGGTTTGGCCCTCGTGCCGTGGCAAGCGGCGCATTGGACGGTTTTTTTGACTTCGACTTTTTTGGTTACGCCTGATATGGATTCCTCGAATCCTATTTCGAGGTCGTATCTCAAGTCGTCTCCGGACTGAGGCCCTTGGCGGCCTCTTCCTCCGAAGAAGTCCGAGAATATGTCGCCGAAGAAGTCCTGAAAGTCAGGCCCGAAGCCGCCCTCGGCAAAAGGACCGCGAGCTTCAGCCGTGCCGAACCTGTCGTAACGCGCCCTTTTTTCCGGATCTTTGAGGATTTCGTAGGCTTCGTTTATGGTCTTGAATTTCTCTTCGACCGTTTTATCGCCGGAGTGCTTGTCCGGGTGGTACTCCTGCGCGAGTTTCCTGTACGCTCTTTTAATGTCGGCGTCGTCGGCGTCCCTGTTTACGCCGAGTATGCGGTAGTAATCCTTGTCGCTCATAGGCCTTCGGAGCCGCCTTCTCTGCCGGAGGTGGCGGAGGGATTCTTGGCGACTATGACGAGCGAAGGCCGAAGCAGCCGCTCCCTGAACATGTAGCCTTTCTGAACCTCTTTCATGATCGTGCCGTCTTCGCTTTCGGATGTCTCTTCGAAGCCGAGGGTCTCGTGCCTTGAGTGGTCGAATTTTTTGCCGAGGGCAATCACGGGCTCGATGCCGAATTTTTTGAACACGTCGTGTATGCATTTAAGCGTGAGTTCGACTCCGCTTCTTAATGCCTCCACCTGAAGCCCGTTATCCGCCCCCTCCCTTGAGTGGTGAAGGGCCCTTTCGAGGTTATCCGGGAAGATCAAGAGTTCCTTGGCAAAGGATTCGTTCGCGAATTCGAGAAGAGAGGCCTTTTCCTTCTCGACCCTTTTTTTGTAGTTGTCGAAGTCCGCGCACTTGCGCATGAATTTATCGAGCGCTTCGGCGCATTCTTTATCTTTGGCCTCGAGCGCGTCGCGAAGGTTTTTCATCTCGCCGCTTTCGGGCTCGGCCCATTCCTCGCCGTTCTCGGGGCCTTCGCATCCGCACCCTTCGGCGTTATCCTTCGTGAGGTCTTCGTTTAGACCTTTTTTATTGCCGTTAAAAGCGTCGTCTTGTTTCTTCATGGAGACATCTTCCTCGTTTTGGCGTTGCGTTTCGTAGGGGGATTCTTTAGAGGGCCCGCGTTATTGATTCCGCGGCATAATCCACGAGAGGTATGATTCTGGAGTAATCCATCCTTACCGGGCCTATGACGCCGAGCGAGCCGAGCGCCCGTTCCGATTTCCCGTACGGGGCCGTTACTATGCTCAAGCCCTCGAACTCCTTGGCCGCGCATTCCGAACCGATGCGGATGTTTACGCCCTTTTCCCTGATGCTCCTGTCGAGTATCCGGAGGAGAAGGCTTTTTTCTTCGAACGCCCTGAAAAGCCCGACTATCCTTTGAACGTCCTCTTTGAACTCCGGCTGGTCGAATATGTTGGCCTTGCCCTCCATGTAGAGTTCTTCGCCGTTTGATGCCGTGTCGCAAACAACGGCCTTCACGAGGGTCAAGGTTTTCGACACGAGGGTGGAATATTGATTCTTTTCGTTCTTGGCGTCTTTCATGACCCTGTCTCTAAGCCCCCGGAGCGTAAGCCCGCGGGCTATGGAGCGGAGGTAGTTGGATATCTTTTCGAGGTCGAGATTGAGTTCCCGCCTCCCCGCCTTTACAAGCCGCGTGCTCACGTGGCCCGTATGCGCCTTTATTACGAGAAGCACGTTCGACGCGTCCACTGAAACGAAGCGCACGTCCTTTATCAGAAGTTCTTCGGGTCTTGGCGCCAGTATAAAGCCGGCGCAACTCGTTACGGAGGAAAGCATCCGCGTCGCGTCCCTCAAAAGCCCTTCCGGCCCGGACCTTAAGCTTTTTCTGATTATGTGTTTTATTGATTCGACCGGCTCTTCGAGTTCGCTAAGCGTGTTCACGTAGAGGCGGAAACTCTTTTCGGTCGGGATTGTGCCGGCCGAGGGGTGGGGGCGCTTGAGATAGCCCTTTTCCTCGAGGTCCGCCATGACGGTCCTTATGCTCGCGGAACCGAGTCCCAAGCGGCAGCGTTCGGCCACGGCCTTGGAACTTACCGGGCTTACCGTGGCGATGTGTTCCTTTATTATCGCCTTGAGTATGCCTGAGGACCTTTCGGATAATTCAGCCATTGATTTTTCGCGTTTTTTTTCTTTGCGCGCCATATCTTTAAAGTCTCCCGGTGTTTCATAAAGAAGATACCAGTGAAAGGGGCTTATTGTCAAGCGCGCAAGGGCGCTCACTTGACCCGCAATGTTTCAATTATCTCCTGCGGCATATGCCACCGGGGCTTATTGATTCATCGTGCCGCCCTGCGGCGAAGCTTTAAAACACCTCGTTTGAAAGGAGGATGCCTTTTTGCGTCAGGCGGAGCATGGCGCCTTGTCTTATGAGGAGGCCTTTGGAAATGAATCCTTCGACGTCCATGGCGTCGCCGATGCGTACGGCGAAACGCGCCTCAAATTCTTTTTCGTCTATGCCTTCGATGACCCGAAGGCCCAGGAAAATGCCTTCCGCGAGGGCCTGTTTCTTGGTAAGTATTTCCGAGCCCGTTGCGACACTTTTTCCTTTATGGACGAGTTCCATATAAAGGTAAGGGTCTTTTTCGTTCCACCATCTTTTGCCGAAGCCCGGGCGTCCGGCGTAGGAGTGCGCGCCCGCGCCGAGACCTATGTAGTCGCCGCCTTTCCAGTAGTTACGGTTGTGTTTGCTTTCAAAGCCCGGCAGGCTGAAGTTGGATATCTCGTAGTGGACGCAGCCCGCGTGTTTAAGCATTTCTATTGCCGCGAGGTACATCTCGATTTCGAGTTCTTCGGAAAGGGTTTTTATCTTGCCTTTTTTTTGCATTTCCCCGAAAGGCGTTCCTTCTTCTATCTTAAGGCAATAGACAGAGACGTGTTTCGGCCGGAGTTCCATTGTCTTTTTAAGCGTGCCTTCCCATGAGGAAAGGGTTTGGCCCGGAATTCCGAATATCAGGTCAATGCCTATGTTTTCAAAGCCTGCCTTTTCCGCGTTGATTACGGCGAGGACGGTCTTGGCGGCGTCGTGTGTTCTTCCGAGGGAGCGCAGGTCCTTATCGTCGAAGGACTGCGCGCCTATGCTTATGCGGTTTATTCCGGCGTTTCTAAATCCGCGCAGTTTTTTAAGGTTTGCCGTGTCAGGGTTGGCCTCAAGGGTTATTTCAACGTCTTTAAGGGGAGGTATCGCGTTAAAAATTCCTTCGATTATAACGCCGGCCGTTTTGGCTTCGATTAGCGACGGCGTGCCGCCGCCCATATAAAGTGTTTTCAAGGGGCCTTCGATTATGACCGAGTCTTCGTTTTTCAGGATGAAGCCGAGTTCTTCGACGAGGGCGCGTGCGTAGTCTTTTTCCGGGACGTTACCGGACTCAAACGAGTTGAAGTCGCAGTAAGGGCACTTGCTTTTGCAGAAAGGGACGTGAGCGTAAACGCTCAGTCCTTTTCCGGACTGTCCTTTTCCGATTCTTTCCAAAGGTTTCTGAATATGTCTATGGGAGATATGATGCCGAGAAGCCTTTTCTTGTTGTCCACGACGAGTATCCTGTCCACGAAGATCTCGGTATTCACGAATAGGGTCGCTATCTCCATTGCCGAGGTCTCGGGACCCACGAATGCGTAGTCAGGACTTGCCGGCTTGTATTTGTTTATGAACCCGCTCAGGGGTTTATCCTTCAAGGCATCCATATTTTCGACGAACTGCTTCAATTCGGGCGCGAAGCGGACGTCCTTCAGAAAGCCCTCCCTTATGTAGCCCGGCAAAACCGTCCTCAAGAGAATCCGGGACGTTATGACGCCAAGTACTACGTTTTCCTCGTTCACCACGGGGACCTGACGAATCCTCTGCTCGAAGAAGAGTTTTACCACGTCCCCTACGGTTTTGTCCGGCGTGAGGGTAACGATGCCTGTTGACATTATGCTCGCCGCGTTCATTTTGACCTCCTTTAAATAAATCAGATTAGCCGCTGTAAGGTAAATCCTATAGAAATCTCAGGTAGAGATATATGTGCGATATCAAAAGCGACATCAGCATCAAGGGAAAGGCAAAAAGCATGAATTTCAAAAACCCTATGGGGGACCCGCTTTTCGAGGCGAAGCCCGCCACTATGACATTGGGGGAGGCTCCTATCAGGGTGCCGTTCCCTCCGAGGCAGGCCCCGAGACTCAACGCCCACCAAACCGGCAAAGAAGCGACCTGTCCGCCCATGTGAGGTTCCATGCTGTCTACGAGAGGTATCATGGTGGCGATGAACGGAATATTGTCGATAAATGCCGAGGCGATGCCGGAAAGCCACAAAATGGCGTAAGCGGTGGTGGAGACTTCCCCTCCGGTAAGGGTCACGACTTTCGTGGCGAGCGCCGATATTACGCCCGTTTCCACGAGGCCGTGCACTATTACGAAGAGTCCCATAAAGAAAAACAGCGTCGTCCATTGAACCCTTTCCATGGTGTGATGGACAGTCTCTCCGCTTATGAGCATGGTTATGCCGGCCCCGGCGAGGGCAATGGTGGCGATATCAAGTCCGAGGTGGTTGTGGAAAATAAAGCCCATAACAACAAGGAAAAGTATGGCGAGGCATTTTTTGAGGAGCCGCGAGTCCGTTATGGTGTCGTCCTCTCTGAACTGCATTATCCTTTTTTTCACATCTTCGGCGACCGTGAGTTTTTTCCCGTAAAAGATTTTAAATACCGCGAGGGTCGCGGCCAGTATAATCACCGATGCCGGCCCGACGTTAATGACAAAGTCCGTGAAGGTAAACCCCTGAGAACTCCCTATCATTACGTTGGGAGGGTCTCCCACGAGCGTTGCAGTTCCTCCTATGTTCGAGGTCAATATCTGGGAATAGAGAAAAGGATAGGGCGTAATCTTGAGTTCGTCCGTTATGAGAAGCGTTATGGGCGCTATGAGCAAGACCGCCGTTACGGCATCGAGAAAAGCCGAGAACAAAGCGGTTATGACCGCGAGGTAGAGAAGAATAAGCCAGGGTTCGCCCTTCGCGAACTTCGCGCTTTTTATGGCGAGGTAATGGAACATCCCCGTCTTCTGGCATACCCCGACGATTATCATCATCCCCGTGAGAAGCCCGACGGTGTTGAAGTCTATGCCGAGGATCGCCTCTTTCTGCGTCAGCACTCCGAGCGCCATGAGGGATGCGGCGCCGAGTATGGCGACGATGGCCTTGTCCACCTTGTCCCAGACGATAAAGGCGTAGACTACGAAAAAGACCGAGACTGCTATGATTTCTTTTTCCATTGGCTCCGCCCCTCCGAAGTTTTAGATACTACGTGTTTAGGCGGGAAAAGTCAAGCGGAGGGAGACAGTAGGACGAGTCGTTCGTCTCTTCGGCACGTTCGGGACGAACGGATAATATTCCTTGTCATTGTTTCCGGTCTTTTCCGAACTTCAAATTTACCCTTGCAATAATAAAAGCCATGTGTTAGATTTCAATATTGAAGTGGGCGAATGCCCACTTTTTTCTTTAGACGGGTTCGTCCGCCTGAGGCGGACGTGTCATGGCGGCCTATAAATTCATTGTGCCGTCCGCAAGGGCTGAGCCCTTGACCCTTAATGTTTTAACTTGTTTTATGCTATGCGTGTCATGGCGGCCTATAAATTCATTGTGCCGTCCGTAAGGACCCTCCGTGGAGTTTACGGTTTGAAGCCGGGATCTTTGGAAGAGAAGGTAAAGGAGATTTCCGAGCCTCTTATAAGGGACTTCGGGATGGAGCTCGTGGACGTTTCATACCTTCACGAGTTCGGGCGCTGGGTGCTCCGGGTTTTCATAGACAAGCCCGGCGGCGTAACGCTCGACGACTGCAGTTCAATAAGCAGAGAACTCGGCACGCTCCTTGATGTCGAAGATATTATCCCGCGCTCCTACGTTCTTGAGGTTTCTTCTCCTGGACTCGACAGGCCGCTTATTAAAGAGAAGGATTTCGTGAACGCGGCCGGGAAGAAGATAAATCTTAAGACGAAGTTTCCGGTAGAGGGCAGGAGAAACTTCAAGGCCACGGTGGTCGGCGTTGCCGATGGCAAGGTTGTTTTAAAGGATTCGGAAGGCAAGGTCTGGGAAATAGAACTCTCGAACGTTGATAAGGCGCGTTGCGAGGTGGAAATTTAGTAGGGCAACCCTTTAGGGTTGCGTCTTTATGCAGGGCTAAAGCCCTGCCCTACGTCTGGATTCCCGCTCAAAAGACCGCGGGAATGACAGAATAAGACACAGGAGGATTCGGATGGCGCTCAATCTGTCCAACATAATCGAGCAGGTGGGAAAAGACAAGGGGCTTGACAAAAACGTCCTCATAGAGGCGCTCGAGTCGGCCATGCAGAAGGCCGCGGAAAAGAGATTCGGCCCGAATAAGGTCATCGAGGCCAAGTATAACGAAGAGGCCGGAGAGATAGAGCTCTTTATCTTCAAAACGGTCGTGGACGAGGTCGTTAACCCGGATACGGAGATATCCTTAACCGAAGCGAAGAAGGAAGACCCTGAATTCATCGCCGGCGACAGCCTCGGGCTTAAGCTCGATTCCAAGGAGTTCGGGAGAATTGACGCGCAGACCGCGAAGCAGATAATCATACAGAAGATGCGCGAGGCCGAGCGCGAGACCGTTTTGAAGGAGTACGGCGCGAAAAAGGGCGAGATAATAACAGGGCTCGTGCAGAGGTTCGAGAGGGGCGACATAGTCGTGGACCTCGGCAGGACCGAGGCCATATTGCCGAAGAAGGAACAGGTAAAGCGCGAGTCTTACCGTCAGGGAGAGAGGATAAGGGGAGTCGTTCTTGACGTCAGAAGCGAGGCAAGGGGGCCGCAGGTCGTCATATCGAGAAGCCACCCGGCGTTTCTCATAAAGCTCTTCCACATGGAAGTGCCGGAAGTGTACGAAGGCATAGTCGAGGTAAAGGCGCGGCAAGGGAGCCCGGCGAGAGGGCGAAGATCGCGGTATCGTCCCGGAGCCAGGAAGTTGACCCGGTCGGCGCGTGCGTAGGGGTAAAGGGTTCGAGGGTTCAGGCCGTGGTGCAGGAACTCAAGGGCGAAAAGATAGATATAATACACTGGGCGGACGACCCGGCGGTGCTCGTTAAAAACGCGCTTTCCCCGGCCCAGATATCGAAGGTCATAACGGACGACGCGGCTCACGCCATGGAAGTCGTGGTGCCGGACGACCAGCTTTCTTTGGCTATCGGCAAAAAGGGGCAAAACGTGAGGCTCGCGGCCAAACTCACGGGCTGGAAGATAGATATAACGACCGAGACCGACGCGAGAGGCGAGGCCGTCTCCCCGGACGAGGCGTTGCGGAAGGCCGTCCTTGCCGCCGGCATAAAAGATGCCCTTGACGAGAAGCGCTCCGCCGGGATCAAAGTACTTGAAGGAATCGGCGATAAGACAGTCGAGAAGCTTAACTCAGCGGGGTTCGACACGGTCGGAGACATAATGAGGACTACCGCGGAACAGCTTGAACGCATAGAAGGAATAGGCAAGAAGAAGGCCGAGGCCATAATCGAGGCCGCCGGAAAGCACATGAAAGATTCAACCGAGGAAAAAGAGTAAGAAGAGGGATGGGGTCAAACTGATTATGCCTGATAAGGATACGAAAAAAGATAAACCGGAAGTCGAAGAGAAAAGACTAAAGACTTCCGTCATTAGGCGGCGAAAGGCCGAGGCGCCTCCGG
>JBBTLC010000162.1:0-2286 GCA_038068875.1 Deltaproteobacteria bacterium | reverse complement strand
AGGCGTCCATGCGCAAATCCGCCAGCATGGCGGCCACTTCGATGGGATGAGAAAGATAAGGCTCCCCTGAAAGGCGAGTCTGCCCCTCGTGCACCTTCGCCGAGAACACGTACGCCCTCTTTATGACGTCGAGGTCCGCCGACGGATTATACGCGGCCACCTTGTCGAGTATGTCTTCGAGTCTTATGATTGCCTTGCCCATCGTCTTAATTTATCTCAAAGCGAGCGATTTTGCAACAATGACCCCTGAATCAGCCTCGTTGCCTAAATCTCCCGCGTTTTGATATGTTGGCAAGATTATGGATTTCATGCTAAAATTAAATGTTATGGCAAAAACCATTTTCAACCTTCACCTCGGAACGAAACAAAGAAAAATAGCGGCAATTGCCTCGCTCGCAGTCATAGCCGCGGCCGGAATCTACTTCTACATATTCGCCGGGTTGCCGAACCTCTCCACGCTTGACGATTACAAGCCGAACCTCGTCACCAAGGTATATTCGAGAGACGGCAGAGTCGTGGCGGAATTCTACATAGAGCGCAGGGTAGTCGTCCCCATGGAAAAGGTTCCTTCTCACCTCATTCACGCCTTCCTCGCGGCCGAGGACGCGCATTTCTACGAACACGGCGGGCTCGACTATCTTGGCATAATGCGCGCCATGTATAAAAACGTCATGGCCGGAAGGATAGTTCAGGGCGGCTCCACCATAACCCAGCAGGTGGCGAAGAGCTTCTTTTTAACCCCTGAGAGGACTTTTTCGAGAAAGATGAAAGAGGCCATACTCGCCTATCGGATAGAAAAGCACCTTACCAAGGACGAAATCCTCTACCTCTACCTTAACCAGATATACCTCGGAAGCGGCTCCTACGGGGTGCAGGCGGCCTCGGAAACCTACTTCGGCAAAAACGTCGAAAAACTCGACTTAGCCGAGGCCGCGCTTCTCGCCGGGCTTCCGAAATCCCCGAGCGTCTACTCGCCTCACGCCAATATAGACCTCGCGAGGCAACGTCAGGAACTCGTCATAACGCGCATGGTCGAGGAAGGCTTCATAACCCCTGAAGAGGCGAATAATGCGTTCAAGAAAAGCCTCGCGATAAAACCAAAGATGACGGACGAACTCTGGGCCGGGCCGTACTTCACGGAGCACGTGAGGCAATATCTGGAGGAAAAGTACGGGCAAGAACTCCTTTATAAAGGCGGGCTCCACGTTCATACTACAATGGACGTGGAGATGCAGAAGGCGGCGAACTCGGCAGTGGACTTCGGGCTTCGGGCATACGACAAAAGAAAGGGCTACAGGGGAGCAATACAAAACATACAAGAACAAAGCGAGGCGGAGGAATTCAGGAACGAAGCCGCCTCTAACCTTAAAAAATTCCCTCCTTCGCCGGGCCGCTACTACAAAGCGATAGTCCAGTCGCCAAACCCGAAAGACAGAAGCCTTATCGTCCGGCTCGGGAACAGGAAAGGCATAATCTCCTATCCCGACCTCGTATGGGCCAAACTCTACAATCCGACCGACGACCCGGACGGAGGAACGATAGTTTCCGACGCCATGTCGCTATTTAAAGAGGGCGACGTGGTATGGGTGGGCGTAAAGAAGGTTTCCGACAACGAGGACGAGCCGCTCGCGCTTAAACTCGAACAAGAGCCTTTGGCCGAGGGGGCACTGCTCGCGGTCGAGACCGACACGGGTTTTGTAAGGGCCCTTGTCGGAGGGATGGATTTCGCGAAGAGTAAATTCAACAGGGCCGTGCAGGCGAAACGCCAGCCCGGGAGCGCCTTTAAACCGATAATATACGCCGCGGCCCTCGACAAAGAATACACCCCGGCGACAATCGTCATGGACTCTCCCATAGTCTTTGAGGCCGGAAAAACCGAAAGCAAAGAAGAGGCGCCCGACTGGAAGCCGAGGAACTTCGACGAAAAGTTCTCAGGCCCGACCACCGTGCGGGACGCCCTCGCTAAATCGAGAAACGTGATAACGGTGAAGATACTCAAGGACATCGGCGTGGATTACGCCGGAGAATACGCCCTGCGTCTCGGAATAACCTCCCCTTTGGCCAAAGACCTCTCTTTGGCGCTCGGCTCTTCGGCCGTATCCATGGCAGAGATGGTCAAGGCTTTTTCGACGTTCGCGAATTACGGCGTAAAAACCGAGCAGATATTCGTAACCAAGGTGACTGACGATAAAGGCTCGATACTCGAAGAAAACCACTCCGTGTCCGAATCCGTCATGAACGCGGATACCGCTTACCTCATAACGAACCTCCTTCAGGGAGTGGTCG
>JBBTLC010000161.1:0-4260 GCA_038068875.1 Deltaproteobacteria bacterium | reverse complement strand
CCGCAAGGACTTGAATTAAGTCTTGAGATATGTTAAAAATTAAAAGATAACAAGAGGTTAAGGCTTTCATGAAACTCGGACTCAATCAGAACGTACCGTATAAAGGAGAGGTCTATCACATCCAGACTGAAGACGGCGGAAGGAAAAATCCGTTCATCACTACGGTTGTGTTCAAGGCAGGGGTGGTTTTCGGCTCAAGGAAGACCTCTTACTCCGACATCCTTAAATCCGACAAGCTCGATCTGGTGGTCGGCGAGATAATGGATGAGCAACACAACTTGGTCATAAGGGAGCTGAAAAGCGGCGCGTTCCACAAGCCTAAAGAGTCTAAAGCAAGCGCGATTCCAAAGGCCGCGGCCCCGGAAGACAAGACAAACGAGGAATCCGTGGACGACATAATAAACCGGTATCTGTCCCTTTCGGGTAACGGGAAATGAGGCCGGTTACATCGCGAAGGAGAAGGGCCAAGCCGCGTTAAGCGGTTTATTTTTTTTAAGGCAAGGACTGAGCCCCGATATTACATCGGGGCAGGTTTTGCGCCTGGAATGTTTTAATTTACTTTTTCAACTCCCCTCCTTGCCAAGGAGGGGTCGGGGAGGTTGTCTTTAACCGTCTTTTACCCCACCCGGCCTCCCCTTGTAAAGGGGAGGAGAAAGGTGCCGTCTGCAAGGACAAGGAGAATCGCGCAAAAATGACCATATCTGGCATAAGGGGATTTAACGACATACTGCCCGGAGAGGCGGCTGCGTGGAAGCGCATGGAAGAAGAGGCTGAGCGGGTTTTTTCTTCCTTCGGTTTTTTCGAGATACGCCTTCCGGTCATTGAAAAGACCGAGCTTTTTTTAAGGACGATAGGCGAAACAACCGACATTGTCGAAAAGCAGATGTATTCGTTTCTTGACCGTCACGGCGAGAGTTTGAGCTTGAGGCCCGAAGGCACGGCCCCTCTGGTGCGCTCCTACATAGAGCATAAACTCTACGCGGCCAATTCCGTTTCCAGGCTTTTTTACAAAGGCCCGATGTTCCGTTACGAAAGGCCGCAGAAGGGCCGTTACCGCCAGTTCTACCAAATAGGGGCCGAGGTCCTGGGCGAGGAAAGCCCCATGGTGGACGCCGAGGCATTGAAGATGTTGTCGATATTTTTATCCGGACTCGGCATAAGAGGAACCTCGATAGAGGTCAATTCCTTGGGCTGTATCGAGTGCAGGCCAACGTATAAGGAAGAACTCAAGGAATTTTTAAATTTAAAAAAGGAAAGCCTCTGTGAGAATTGTTTGGGCAGGACGGATAAAAATCCCCTGAGGGCGCTCGATTGCAAAAACCCCTCTTGCGTCGAGGCGGTAAAGGAGGCCCCTTCGATACAGGGATTTTTGTGCGCCGGATGCAAAGGGCATTTTGAAGGGCTTAAAAAAGGGCTCGACGCGTTCGGCGTTTTATTTAAAATAAACCCGAAGATGGTGAGGGGGTTGGATTATTACACAAGAACCACGTTCGAGGTTTTGGCCAAGGACGGCCTCGGAAGCCAAAACGCGGTCGCGGCCGGAGGCCGCTATGACGGGCTCGTAAAGGAACTCGGAGGCCCGAAGACCCCGTGCTTCGGTTTCGCAATCGGCATGGAGAGATTGGCCGCGCTTTTCGCGGAAGGAAGTTTTGCCTCGGAAAGGGCGATTGTGTATTGCGTTTTCATGGGCGAGGAGGCGGAAAAAAAAGGCTTCGCTCTCGCCGGAGGCTTGAGGGAAAAGGGAGAAAGCGTTATAGTGGATTACGGGCGAGGAGCGCTTAAGGACGCCTTTAAACGCTCGGACAAGGCAGGCGCGAGGTTCACCCTCGTAATCGGTTCGGACGAACTCAGGGAAGGCGTCGTTACTTTGAAGGACATGAACACAGGGGCGCAGGAAAAGGTAAAGGAAGAAAATCTGGTTTCAAGGCTGAAAGCATTGAAGGGGGTTTAATCATAGAATTCAATTCGATGACTTTTCTGACCGCGCTCATATTTTTCTTCCTCGTAGCCGGAGGCGTAGTATTGGTCCTCTGGATAGCGATGTCGTTTTCCGTCTTCGCCATGAAAGACGAGATGAAGGGACTTAAGAAGGAACTCGAAAAAACCAACAAACTCCTCGACGCCATACTTGAAAAAACAGGCAACGCGGAAAAGAAAAAGGAGGAAGATATCGGCCATGGTTAATCCCGGCGCGGAAAAAAAGACCCTCACCGTTGAAAATCTGGCCGACCTTCTTCTTAAAAAAATCCTCCTCTCGCGCGAGGACAGAACCGAGATAATGGTAAGGGGCGAAGCACAACGCGCCCGGCTTTCGAGGTTTCAGGAAGGGATTTTATCGAGACGGAGGGTTTCTGTTCCGGTTTCAATAGAGTCGGTTTCGCCTTCCGAGGTCATAGCGTCGTTCAACTTCGAGATACCCGATTCCGACGGCAAGATACTCACCGAAGACATAATCACCGAAACCATCGCCAAAGAAATCAATATCCCTTACGTAAAGATAGACCCCTTAAAGTTAGACCTCGACATGGTTACCTCTCATATACCGCGCCCCTTCGCGCAGCGCCACCTTATAGTGCCGGTGGAGGAAAAGGACGGGGTTTTGACCGTGGCTATCGCCGACCCGTTCGACATGGAGGGCATCGAAAATCTTAAGCGCACCACCAAAATCAAATTCAAACTCGTGCTTTCCTCGAAGTCCGACATCTTGAGGATAGTGAGGGAGTTTTACGGATTCCGCCATTCGATGATGGCCGCGCAAAAGGAGATGGGCGGCGGCATAGACCTGAGCAACCTCGAGCAATACGTAAAACTCAAGGGGCAAGGCGAGATAGAGGCCACGGACCAGCACGTCGTGAACGCCGTCGAATATCTCCTTCGCTACGCCTATGACCAGAGGGCGAGCGACATACATATAGAGCCGAAGAGGGACAAGTCCGTCGTCAGGCTCAGGATAGACGGGGTGCTTCATTATATCCATACCATTCCCAAGGCAGTGCATCCTTCGGTCGTGTCGAGGATAAAGATGTTGTCCCGTATGGACATAGCTGAAAAAAGAAAGCCGCAGGACGGCCGCATAAAGACGGATTTCAAGGGACGCGAGATAGAATTAAGGATATCCACCATGCCGACCGCCTTCGGGGAAAAGGTAGTCATGCGCATATTCGACCCGGAGATACTCTTTCAGGAACTCAAGGACATCGGGTTTTACGAAAGGGAGTTCGAGGTCTTTAACGCTTATCTTAAAAGGACAACCGGCATAATACTCGTCACAGGCCCGACCGGAAGCGGAAAAACCACGACCCTCTATTCCGCGCTCAAATATCTTTCGACCTCGGAGGTGAATATCGTTACCATAGAAGACCCGATAGAGATGGTCATGGAGGAATTTAATCAGGTGGGGGTTCAGCCGCAGATAGGGGTGGACTTCGCGTCAACCTTACGGACCATACTCCGCCAAGACCCCGATATAATCATGGTCGGCGAGATAAGGGACAAGGAAACGGCCACTAACGCGGTTCAGGCCGCTTTGACCGGGCATCTCGTGCTCTCGACCCTTCACACGAACGACGCCCCGAGTTCCGTCACGAGGCTCATGGACATGGGCATACCCGCGTTTCTCATATCCGCGACCGTATTGGGCATAGCGGCGCAGAGGCTCGTGAGAAAGATATGCAAGCACTGCAAAAAGGAAAGGCTTTTGACTGCCGCGGAGATGGCGTATATAGGCCTTCCGAAAAAGCAGCACAAGGTGGCTTACGGAGAGGGATGCACGGAATGCCGCGGCACGGGATACAAGGGAAGGACTGGCATATTCGAGGTCATGGATTTTTCGGACCGCGTGAGAACGGTACTTTCGGGGAGCGTGGTGGACATGGAGGCCCTGTACAAGGCCGCGAAGCAGGACGGCATGATAACGCTTCGCGAATGCGCCGTGAAAAAGATGCTCGAGGGGATAACCACCTATGAAGAGGTGGTGGCGATAACGGGGTAGGCTAAAACGGCGATTTGCCCGCCCGACTTCGTTATCGGCCATTTTTACGCCTCGACGTATTAGTTATATACGTCTTGCGGCGCAAAAATGTCCGCTGCCTCGTCTAACGGGCAACTTGCCGATTTAGCGGGGCGTGGAGAAGTTTGTGAAGGCTGTTGTATGACAATAGAAAACGAAGAAAAGGAAAACGAGGAGATACGCCTGCTTCTCCAGTGTGTTACGGCTAACCTCGAATCATTCAAGAATCGCCAGTGGCATGTTTTTGTGTT
>JBBTLC010000160.1:0-1111 GCA_038068875.1 Deltaproteobacteria bacterium | reverse complement strand
AAACCGAAGGCGTGCACCTGCCGCCGGAGGTGCGCCAAAGGCTGGAGGAGGTTAAAAACGCCCGTTTAAGGCGCGCCGCGAGGCATCACCATCATGACGGCACGATGAATCGATAAGCCTTCGCGGTGCGCATGGCACTGAGCAAGTTGAAGCATTTCGCGGGGTACCCGCCCCATAGGGCGGGTCGGGCGTTACGCCTGCCAAAATTGACATGACCCCTTTGTAATGTTATACTGTTATGATATAAAGGGCGTGTATTTCCCCTAAATCTCCGGAATCTCCCTTTCATTAGAGGTCTATGCGTAAAATATTCAATAAGATATGGCCGCTTGTTGTCGCGCTGTCTTTGATTTCGACGGGGTATGCTGTTTCAGGCGACGGGTTTTTCGGGAAAAACCAGCCTAAACCCAAGTTCGACAGACAATCCCCGACAAAGCAAAGTCCGGCCGACCTTTACTATTACTACCTTATGGCCCAGGTGTTAAGGGATGCCGACGATATAAACGGCGCGATAGAACTTTACAAGAAGGCCGTTGAGGTAGACCCTTCCTCCCCCTTGCTTTTTTCGGAACTCGCCCATCTCTACCTCATAAAGGGCGACGTCGAGATGGCCATAGCGCTTCTTGAAAAGGCAAAGGACGTGGACCCTGACTACCTCCAGACGAGGTTTTTGCTGGGTGAGGTATATGCCACGCTTAAGAAATACGACGAGGCCATAGTCGAGTATAAGAAAGCCTTTGAACTGTCGCCCGACAACCACAGGGTGGCCATGCTCCTTGTCGCCCTCTATCTCGGCAAGGAGGATTATGACGCCGCCGCCGGACTCATGGAGAATCTCATCAAGACAAACCCGGAGTCGATAATAGGATATTATTATCTCGGCAAGATCGAGGCCGGGAGGAAGCATTTAGACAAGGCGATAGAGTACTACAACAAGGCAATCGAGATAAATCCCTCGTTCCAGTCCGCGTACGCGGAAATAGCCAAAATTCACGAAGTGAACAATAAAATCCCCGAAGCGATAAAAGCATACCAAAAGGCGCTCGCGATAGAGTTCGATCCGGAGATAATCAGACGTCTCGCCAATCTTTTTATCCAGCAGGGCCGGTAC
>JBBTLC010000159.1:0-1985 GCA_038068875.1 Deltaproteobacteria bacterium | reverse complement strand
CTTTAATTCCTTAATCTGCCTTTGGGTAAGCTCGGCGTTGGTGAAGGCGATAATGTCTTTGGGTTCCGAGGGCCTGAATGTTTCCTCTTCCGTTATTGCGGAGTCAATGGCTTCCATCGCCTTTTTCGTAACGCCCTGTTCGTAGGCCTCGCTCCACATGCCTTTTTTCCGCATGAAAAGCCTGAGCCTTATCATAGGCTCTTTAGCCTCCCATCCCTCGACCTCTTCTTTTTTCCTGTACCTGGAGGCGTCGTCCGAGGTGGTGTGATCATGAAGCCTGTAGGTCAGACACTCTATGAAGGTCGGACCGCCTCCGGCCTTCGCCTTAAGGAGCGCGTCATACGTAGCCTTGTAAACAGCGAACACGTCGTTCCCGTCAACCTGCATGCCTTCGAACCCGTAGGAAAACGCCTTCTGCGCTATGGTCTTGGACGCGGTCTGCCTTTCCCTCGGAACCGATATCGCCCATTGATTATTCTGGCAGATAAATACCGTCGGGGTCTTCAAGACCCCGGCCATGTTGAAGCCTTCATGAAGGTCTCCCCTCGACGAGCCGCCGTCGCCGAAGTAGCAAACAGCCGCGCTCTTTATTCCTTTGAGTTTCATTGCCAAGGATGCGCCTACGGCGTGAGTTATCTGGGTGCCGACAGGAACGCTCATCGGAAATATGTTGAGCCCTTCCGGACACTTCATGCCGCGTTCGTCCCCGGCCCAGTAGCGAAACAGGAGCCACGCCGGATAACCGAGAGTCAGGTTTACGGCAGTTTCCCTGAAAGACGGAAACACCCAGTCGTCTTTCTCGAGTGCGAGGGCGCTCCCTATCTGCGAGGCCTCCTGCCCGTAGATTGAGGCGTAGGTGCCTATCCTGCCTTCCCTCTGAAGGCTTATGGCCCTCGAATTGAACGTCCGCGCGAAGATTATCGCTTCAAAGAATTTTTTTATCAGGTCTTCGGAAATAGGCGGCATGAGGGAGGAGTCCGCGTTACCGGACTCGTCCAGTATGCGGAGCAGTTTTACCTCGAACCTCTCGACGACTGTCTCAGGCATATGAAATGAAGTTTAGCAGGTAAGGCGGTAAGCGTCAAGGCAGGGCTGAGCCCTGCACCCATAATGTTTTACTTATTCTTCAGCATGCACACCGCCGGGGCATATCAATTCATTTCGCTGTCCGCAAGGACAGAACGGTTATTGACAATGCTCACCGGATTATTATATCTTGAGAGGCGATGATAAACACGGATGAAATAAAATTCTCTTCGCACGGCCTTATCCCGGCCATAGCTCAGGACGCCGTATCCGGAGAGGTCTTGATGTTAGCCTACATGAATAAAGAATCTCTCGACAAGACCCTCTCGACGGGCAAGGCCCACTACTTCAGCAGATCGCGCGACAAGCTCTGGCTAAAGGGCGAAACGTCGGGGAATTTTCAAGAAGTCATTGAAGTCCTTTACGACTGCGACGCGGATACCTTGCTTCTAAAGGGCAGACAGACCGGAAGTGCGTGCCACACAGGCGAGAGAACTTGTTTTTTCAGGCGTCTCGACACGGGCCAAAAGGAAATCAAAGACGCCTCTGTCATAGCCGAACTCTTCCGCGTCATAGAAAAAAGAAAAGAGGCGGAACCCGAAGAATCCTACGTGGCTCACCTCTTTTCCAAGGGTGTGCCCAAGATAGCCGCGAAGATACACGAAGAGGCGGCTGAGCTTATATCCGCCGCCAAACGCGACGGAAAAAAAGAAATTATTCACGAGCTATGCGACCTCTGGTTCCACACCCTCGTGCTCCTCGGTTACAAGGGTATAAACATAGAAGACGTGTTCAAGGAACTATCAAAACGCTCCGGCACGTCGGGGCTGGAAGAAAAGGCTTCAAGAAAGAAAGAGGATTAACAGCCCGGCGCCCTACCCTTTTGTCTTTGCCTTTTTGTCTTTACTTCCTCTCCCCGACGGGGAGAGGATTGAGGTGAGGGGTCTTTAATTTTTTTT